>CALHCH010000019.1 GCA_937930555.1 Candidatus Absconditabacterales bacterium
CTTACTACAGTGTATCCAAGATTAGGATCCGTAATTGGAGCAAATCCAGGAATAGCAGAATCATCAGCTTCAAATGTGATAGCTCCGATTGAGAGATCATCTATCTGAAGTCTAACTGAATCATCACCAGAGTTTACTCAGTTTAGAGCAACACCCTTAGCTTCTACCACATAGTATGCAGTTTCACCAGCATTCAAAACAAAGTCATCAGTAGATGCAGAAGTATTGAATGTTACCAAACCTCCTCCACCTCATACAGAAGCTGCTGTATAAATTGGATTTGCATCATTTTGATTAGTTGTTTTTTCAATCTCGTATGAAGTAACAGTAGTAGGACCTGTTACACCTAGAGTCTCATTCAATGAGATAGATGTAATCTTAAGGTCTAGATCACCACCAATACTGTCTGTACAAGACCACTGATCAGCAACAAGTTTCAAGATAGCGACATTAGAGTCAGTAGATAGAGTACTATCTACAGAAACCGTACCAGCATTAGAAACGAAGTCGATAGAGCTCAACTGTACAGGTACTACAGAGAAGTTATCTGATGGAGCTGAAGTCAATGTCATGATGTTGTTACCTGAATCTACACCATAAGCGTCAGATCCGTCAACAACAACTGATAGATTGAATGGAGCAGATTGTCTACCATCTTGGTTAAATCCAATAGATTCAGCCTCAACCTTAACGTAGAGTGTATCTCATCCATTTTGAGGTACAGTATAGTTAATGTTGTTTAGATCGATAGTAGTATCATTTACAGATACTGGACCATATACAACTGTTGTTAGATCGCTACCAAAAATAGTAACATTTCTAACAGCTGTACCGAAGTCAGCAGCTCAAGCACCACCTACCACAATTGTCATATCTTCAATAAACATTGCCTCTGAAGAGGTATTGAAGTCAAATGCAGCTACAAAGTCAGAAGTTTCACCACACAATACATTAGAGTCACCAATAATGTTATTATTATTTGGAGAGTTAGTAATGTTAAGTGTACCTCCACCTACAATATTGATTTGATTTGGAGTACAAACAGTTGGGAATACAACGAAAGGAACATCGTCGTTATCATCATCCTCAGCATCAATATTTGTAACATTAGCAGCTATACAGTCACCAATATTGTTGTCATCGTCGATAAGATCAACAGTAACATACATTGGTTGAGTACTACTAGCAGGTACAAGAATCTCACCGAATCCATCAAAATCAACTGGATTAGATCCATTGATAGTTTCTGAGTCAACAAGAGTACCGTTTGGATATACACCTCTATACAAGTTGATTACTGATATATGATCATCATCAAAACCAGCACCACAAACACCAGTGTCAGCAGAGATCTGAATTTCGTCAAATGTAATTGGAGATACATCGTCAGTATCTACTTCAAATGTCAACAATTCAACATCAAATGCACCATTTACAGCGATTTCAGAAGTACCACAGAATTGTCTCTCTAGCTCTACACCTGATACACCAATATTGATAGCAGTAGATGCCAAGAAGCTTGGAGTAATATCTGTAACTAGTACATTATTTGCGTTTTCTTCAATCTCTACGTCAGTAGAAGAAGGTCTAAGCTCAACATAGAACTCTGCACCATTTCCAGCATTCATATTCTGAATAGCAAGAACGTCAGCTGCATTGAGATCGCTCTCATCTACAACATCAGCAACCAACTGGAAGTTGTGCTGACCAGCGTTTAGATTTAGACCAAGGCCAGTATCAGATATTTCTACCCAACAATTGTTACCTCAAGCAGTAGATCTAGAATCCAAGTTGTAAGAACCTCCATTTGTAAGATCTACAAGTTGAATATTCTCCAAAAGCGGTCTATTGTTTGATCCTGGAATATCATCAGCAAGATCAACTCCAGCCGGGAGACATTGGTTAGAAAGTCCTCCAGAAGTGTTTGAGTCTGAATACAAGTCAAACAATATGTCTTCCAAGATAAGGTCAGTACCACCATTTACATCTATATGGAATTCCATCAATACAACATCGTCCTTATCAAATCTAGTTTGATCTGTAGGGATTGGATGATTTACAAAGATAAGATCACCAGCAAGAATCTCAAATGGCTGTGATTGATATCAACTATTGTCTACGAATAAACCGTAACCAAATGTATCATCAAAACCAGATACATCAAGTGGTCTCTCAACAATAAATTCAATCGTATCACCTGCTCCGTCAATAACATCAGCATACACCTCAAAGTCTTCGCTATCTCCATCATCTATTTGGAATGGAGTAGCAAGCTGGAATGTTACATATCTACCATTTGCCATAGCAGTAGTAGCTAGAGCGCTTCCATTGTGAGAAAGTACGAAGTTTGATAGATTGTCATCTGCATTATTTTGCTCATCTCTAAGAGTAAGAGCAGTGATAAATACATCAGAATCATCTTCGTTATCGATTGTGAATGTAGCAACTTCAGCTCCCATTTCACCAAGATCTACGTCGTCGATGTTACCATCTTCTTCGATCTTGATTTCAGCAGCATCTACAGCAGCAACTTCAAACGTACCACCTTCTACGTTTACAGAACAGTTACCATTGAATTCTACTAGTCTCATAGCAAATTCTTCGTTGCTAGCAACAGCTGAAGAAC
The DNA here is from genome assembly GCA_937930555.1 of Candidatus Absconditabacterales bacterium. Lineage (GTDB taxonomy): Bacteria > Patescibacteriota > Gracilibacteria > Absconditabacterales > Absconditicoccaceae > JAHDCT01. The sequence continues at coordinate 2,627 of CALHCH010000019.1, forward strand.
CTACCTGAGCAACAACTACAAATGTTTCTGTAGTTCCAGCAGGTACAGTTACTTTAGGATTTAGTGAGATGAAAGCCTCTTCATCATTATTGAATGACTGAGAGTTAGACACTCTAGATCCATCAAGTGTGTATAGGGCAACAAAATTAACTGAATCATCTGAACCAAGACCGATTCTTTGTAGGGTAAAGTTGTCTACAAGAAGATCTCCAGATGTAGCAGATACATCATACATAGCCAATACAGCAGTAGCAAGTCCAGGAACTTCCTGACCATTACTAGCAGGACTAGCAGCGTTCAATGTAACGTTAGCGTTACATGTAGAAGAACCAGCTCCAGAAGTATTAGTTGTTGTAGATGTTGTAGTTGTTGTGTTGGTTGAAGTGCTAGGTGTTGTTACCGTAGTAGTAATGTCACCTCCACAATTACAAGCATCGACATATCTATCATTTGAAGTGTTTGCATTACCATCATCACAAGATGATCCTACAGTCTTCAAAGGAGTACCATCACTACACATTGATGTAGATGTAGATGTGGTTGTAGTAGTTGTGCCAGGATTTGTTGTGGTTGTAGTAGTGGTTGTGGTATCATCATCACCAAACAAGTCAGCTAGGATAGATCCCAAATCATCATTACCAGCATCAGCCATAGGTGCTGCATCACAAGAATCAGTAGATCTTGCTCTGTAGAACATAATAGCAGCTTCAGATCTAAGTACTGGTCTATCTAGACCAAATACATCAGCATCTTCTGTGATACCTGCAGCAAATGCTGCTGAATGATAGTTTCTCCATCGTGGTGAAACTGTTTCATCCTTCATACCATCTACAGCTCTTACGAGAGCAGTGATAAACTGAGCTTTAGTCAAAGGAGCTGTAGGAGCAAATTGTCCATTAGATCCCTGGAAGATACCAAGCTGACATGATTTTGTGATAAAATCAGTCAATGTGAAGTCACTTGCAGCTAGATCAGAAAAGTTACATGATCTAGATGTGTCTGGCGCTAGACATAGATTTGTCACAGCAAACTCAGAAAAGAATTTTGACCCTTGTTCTCTTGTAAGAGTACCATTAGGGTTAAATGTTGAAGTACTGTTGTACCTCGTCATTCATTGATCAAATAGGAAAGAAACAGCTGGGTCCAATTCGGCACCAGAGTCTTGAGCGTTCACTACCGTTAGTGATGATGCTACAAGAGCAATAGCTGTTGCTCAACCTACGAGTAGTTTTGTAAGGTTGTTCATACTATAAACTAAAAATAAATAAAAGAATTTGAACACAGAACACAAAAATAAATAAATAAGGAACGGACTCCTTATGAGATATTTTTACGATATATCTAGCTTAATGCAAGCAAACAAGCAAGAGCAATAACGCAAAATAGAACATCTCAAGAACACGGTAATTGACAAATAAATGTAGGTCAAAAGCCGCGACTCAGCAACTATTACGAGTTAGCAATGTAAGTGTGACAAGCTTTTTAGTTGCTATTTTTGTTTTTTTGTTCGTAGATGGTATTTATCTGTGGTTGAAAACAGAAGATGCTAAATAAGATGTAGAGACATTGTAGACAGAACTTGAAACAAAAACCATAAAGAGTAAGGTGATTGAAGTGATTTTGCGTAGAGCGACACGACATATAAGAACATGGTGTAATGGTAGCACATCAGCCTCCGAAGCTGACAGTCTTGGTTCAAATCCAAGTGTTCTTGATTGCACAATCTTATTAGTATACAAAGCACTATATAGCAATCTTTTTGCGAGAAGAAATAACATACCTATATATGCCTATATATAAAACTCGCAAAAGCACAAAAAAGAGATACTTGCTCAAAGGTGAAAGAAGGGTGACATATACTCAATGGTTTGCAAAAAAATCGGAAAGCACAAATATTCCACTCAAAAGAAATTCGACGCCATGTATCAATATCTCTCATACATAGGTATGTCAAATTCATAAAGAGATAATTCACCCATACATGATAAGGGGAACAAAAGGAAGAGTAAAAATATTTGCTATAAATCCGACAATGTTTGTAGATCAAATAAAAAATAGCAAAATCGGAAGGACTCATAAGGACGCTCATACACTCGAAAATATATAGTTTCAAGCGAATCACCTTAAAGCTCTAGGTAATTTTTGCAACACCGGAGAGATAAGGTCTTGAAAAAAAATAATTCATCAAAGTGCGGAAAAACTAAGGAGAAATCAAAGATCATACACAAGTGAATAGGGTCTAAAAAACAAAATACACACCCACACAATCCCCATTAGTCTAAGAGCATTTGGAGACCTTCAGCTAATCAAGGCGGTGAGAGTAAGCAATCACATAATCGTAGCCCTAAACACACTAGCATCAAATCACACCAAAAAGGCATAGAAAAAAATACATGGAACAACACAAAGTATCCTAAGTCTATAAGGAAGAAAAAACAACAAGTAAAATAAAAACACAACAAGAATAACAATGTTACCTCAACTAACCGCCACAAGATGGACTAGATTTGAATCAATAAATTCAAAATATTGCTCTTTAGACATCTTGGATATATCTCAGACCAGCATTCAGCTCAAAAGTGACTCGGTCTCTGCGTTTGTATAAAGTGCTGAAATACGTTTTTTAATCAACCCTCTAAGCCATACAATGTATGATGCAGAAGTTTCAATTGTATCAGCAATAATTGGTAGTGAATTTGTGTAGTACAAATCACCTATATATCATTTTGTTCGTAATCGCATGTCATAATCAAACTCTCAACTTAAAACACCGGGAATTGATAGATTTTTTACAAATAGTCATCATTGTCTAGATGTGTCTATGGGAGAAAAATATCAATTGATAAGCAGCTTTTCTCAATAAAAAAGTTCTTCATCTACATTTCTCACTAAGACGTGTCCATAAGTTGTTTCAAAGATATACTCATTATCTTTTAATCACTGAAGAATAGTGCCAGAAAAAAGATATGAAGACTCTGCTGGTATATCTTGATATGTAGTCGAGGCGGTGTACTGAAACAATGAAACTGCAAAAGTAGCCATAACTATTGGTACTATGGATTGCAGTATAATAAGAAACAGTGAAGATGGTTTGTGAAAAAAAGTGTAGAAGCCCACCAGTGCCAGTATCACAAAGAGAAAACCGAAAAAAATAAAATCAACTGGAAAAGAAGTGAGGATAAGTATCGAAATAGAGAATAACAACAAAAAACGAAACATATACAAGCTATGATGACAAAATTCTACTAATCTTTTCTTGATAAATAAGAGGCAAAAAAGGAATGTCGAAATATTTTATTAGCAATACAATATGCAATCTAGCAGCAACCGCATATTGTGCTCAAGCAACAAATACGAGAGTATCAAGCAATGAGTGTTTTGTCCAATCATACAATTCGATAGTGGGTATAATTTGTTGAATATCAGAAAGTAAGCTAAGATCGCTATCATCGACTCATACGCTCGCAGGAAAAAAATAGATACGATGGCTCTCGTATTTTTTTGCAGTATCTAGTAAGATACTTTTCGTTTGCTGATTTCGTATGTGCTTATTTACATTGATTAGTATGTAAGACTTCTTATTTTTGATAGCATTGATTTTAGAGCAGAGTTTCAAAGCATCGTAAGCAAAATCATGGTGTAAGGTGACATGGTCTGAGTACGTAGCAGCAACATCTCTAGAATATTGCTCCCTAACGACTATTTGCTCCGCTCTTCACAACAAAAGAAAATATAGCAGCTTTGATCAGAATTTTTCAATTGTTCAGATACCGCCATATAGTGAATATTTGCCGAGAATAATCCAAAATACATACTTAAAATATGTTCGTCAATTGTATGGAAAAGACCTCGCATCGGTCACCACCTCTCAACCACCTATTACAAGATGACTTCATTTGGAAGGAAAGAATGGTAGAGATGGTACAACATACACATTCACATCCAACTGTCAGACTTGATGAAAAATATCATTGTTTGAGGCCAACCAATACTCCAATCGTCACACATTGTCAGATTGTATATATATCTTCGCTGTAGGATGTTTTGTTGAAATATACCACAATACTCAAAGCAACAAAAGCTCATCTCAAAAGTTCTTGTATCAATAGTATCAGGTAAGATAAATGTGTTCAATGTGCATATTTTACAATAAGTCTAAATGTGTCAAAACATAGTGGAACACAGCATAAAAATTTCGGTAGTGCAAATGAATATTTTAAACAGATTTTTTACAGATGCTTGAGTATGAAAGAGTAAGTTTATTCCTTATCTGTTGTTTCATGAAAAAAATCAGCTTGCTTATCTGCTGCATACTATTGTTTTGAGTATGATTTGGTAGTCCAACTATTACAGAGGTACGATATGATGGAACTGATGAGCGAATTGAGATAACAAATGTAGGCGAGTTGTTTTCTGGAGAGGTGCAGGTGATATGAGCAAAATCTACACCAATAGCAATTCTATTAGATTGATTCAAGGAAAATGAAAGTAGGATTTTTGGTGACAAGCTAGATAGTATTGATGTTACAAGTATCACACATCAAAAAGACTTGGGGTTTTCTATCAAAGACACGTCACTACGATCAATAAGTCTAAACTACAGCGGCAACGAAATAAGCAATTTTTCTCCTGACTTAGAGACAATAGAGAAGGAAAACAACAAAGATACCTCTTTGAGTGTGTATACAACAACAGATTGAGAAACAACCATACAGTGATCGGTACCGAGTCCTGGAAATTTTAGCTGGGAAACATATACGCTAGAAGCACAAGACCCAACAACTGAAGAAGAGGTAGATATAGAAAGTCAGGCAAATACTCAGCAACTCTCTTGAGACACACAAATCTGAATCTGAGAAAACGAAATATTGTTATTGAGTGGAAGTGCGGTGTTAAGTTGAAGTGAGGTGGGCACTTGAGATAGCAACAACTGAACATGAGATGTAATAGCAAAGCCTGAAGAGGACAATAATCAAGAATTGGTGTCTGAAAATCAAGACTCATCTAGCAATCAAGAAGAGGAAGAAGATAATAAGGAAGCGGAAAAACTAACTTCTAGTGTTGGTGCTAATTTGAGCACAAAAAAAGATACTGTAAAAGACCCAGATCGCTCACAACATCTCCAATATCAAGGAATAACTATAGAGGAAATACACCAATCTGACACAGATTTTTATGGGGAATATGTAGAACTCAAGGCGCATCAAAACTATAGAGGTCCTCTTATTATAGATGGTCTATGACAATGAAGCGGAAGCAAAACGGTCGACATATCTGTATCTGCCTGAGAGATTTTTGTAATTACAGATAAGTCTGAGCTTCTTGAGACGCCATACAATATATCAAGCATATCTCTTACGGATGGAGGTGAATCGCTACTTATCCGTGGACAAACTGGACAAGTGATAGACAACGTAGTCTATAGTAAGTGAAACAAGGGCTCATCTCTGTATTTTAGTGAAACAACATGAGAGGTAAGGCATTTTTGATCGATCGATATACCCACGCCTAGATACAACAAACAACACATTAAACATCTCCTAGAAAAAGATACACAACTAGACTGCTCTATACACATCCAAAACAAATCTCATTTTTATCACACAAATTCGGTCAATCTGATCGCTGCTATAGATCAAAAACATATACAAAATTCAAATCAAAAATATGTGTGTTTGCGAACTACTGACTCTTCAACGTTTGAATCCGAAAAGTGCAACCCATCTGGAGTTACTTTTGATACAATAGGTGTAGAACACATATGACTCAACATAACTACTCCTGATGGACGCCACTGCTCTACGTCCATTGATATCAATCTGGCAGAAAAAATTGAAATACCTAGCTGTAGAGAAACATACTATGAGTGACTCTACTCAAAACGAAAGGATAAATTCACAAACGAATGTAAAGCCTCAAGCTCCTCATCAAAGACAAGCTCTACGTCTGCTGCATCAAAAAGCACTTCAAAAGAAAATGGTGATTTTGATGGAAGTGCTGGTGAGAATGCACAACTAGCATCAATAGAAAAAAGTAAGACTCTAGTGATAGAGTGAGAGTTGCTAGTAGATGCATTGTTGCCAAACCCCAAAGGCAAAGATGGTGAAACAGAATGAATACGCCTTCACAATCTATGATCTACAAATATAGACATAAGTTGACTCATTGTAAACGCTGGCAAAAGACAAAGAAGTATTGGCTCTTGAGTGATTGAGCCTTGAGTGACTCTTGAGTATTTTTGAGATCTTTGATTGTACAATAGAGATGCATGTATACGTTTGGAACACATATCTGGACATATATTTGATGAGTTTTGTTATCCAAAACCAAAAGATGATGAGCGATATACTTTATACAACCCAGAAGATATATCTTGAGAAGAAGAAACATTTGATGGCGAGTATGACCATATTGCACAAAATACCGCCAACTGAGCATGTAAAACACAAGAACCAACCACTCCCGCACCAGATAAAATAAAAACCATAAATGCAAATAAACACATATCATACTCAGCAGAAATATTGGAAGACTCTGTATTGGCAGCTCCACACAAGGAGATAAGATATGGAGAGCTACAAATTGACTGATTGCTCCCAAATCCAAAGTGAGCTGATGGTGAATTTGAGTGAATTCGTCTCACAAACTCTGGTGAGGAAAAATTATATTTGAATGATTTTGTGATAAACGCAGGTAAAAGAAGTGCTAATATATTGGGTGAAGAGACTAAAAATATATATCTTGAATCAGGAAAATCAATTGAACTAACTTGAAAATTTGGGCTATACAACAATTCTGCTTGTATCCGTGTAGAAAGCAAGAGTTGAAGCATATTTGATGAGTTTTGTTATCCAAAACCAAAAGATGATGTGTGGTATAGCAAGCAAAACAGTCTTAGATACACTGATATAGCGAGCACTGAGCGACTATCCACGCTGTGACTTGCGATACAGGACAATGAAGTTTGTATCACCACAAATGACAATCAGGTGTTGTGTAAAACAATAAGCGCTATAGGTAAATATGAAAAAGAAAAAGAGAAAAGAAGTAAAGATAAGATAAAATATGAATCCACAATAAATACATTGAAAAATCAAAAATCTCAGATATCTCTAGAAAACAAACTCCACGAAGAATTTATCTATAGTACCATACAAACGATACGCAGCGATCGATCACCAGTGTATTACAATACAAATATTGCTAATAGTTACGCAAACCGAAAAGAGCTCAAAACCGCATTAACCAGATGAGACGATACAATAGACTTTGGATTAATCTCTCTAGAGCCCAAAGAGATAACCACTGCGTTGAAGATTTACAACAAAGAACTTCCGCTGGCAGAGATAGAGATGGATGTAGTGTTGGACGAACTACTTACTGAAACAAAACAAACACGAAATACTTTCAAAAATAACTTAAAAATCGACTGATCTGACTTGCCGCTTGTTGTCAAGTAATGCCTCTTGTATAGTTTGATAAAATTTTTATGTTTATAGTATATAAGCAAAATTTTATTTGATCTAAAATCAGACACTCTTATGTGAAATACTCTTGTAATTATGGCTGCGGGTATGTGATCTCGCTATGGATGACTCAAACAAATTGATGGATTTGGTCCCAACAATGAAACGCTTCTGGAATACAGTGTGTATGATGCAATACGCACATGATTTGATCATGTGGTACTAGTAATTCGTGAGTCCTTCTATGATCAGTTTCAGGAGGTATTGTGAGACAAATTTGCAGACAAGATACAGGTAAGTTATGTGTTTCAAGAAGTCAATCCAAGTATTATGTGATTTGAACATCTACCAGAACGCAAAAAGCCTCGATGAACATGACATGCCGTACTCTGCACAAGAGAGGTTGTCGATTGACCGTTTTGTGTGATAAATGCTGATGATTATTACTGAGTGGATGGATTTAGACACATGTCAAAATTTTTGTCCAATAACTGTAAAGAAGATACATGTGCTATGGTCTGATATATTCTAAAGAACACTCTTTCTGAAAACGGGACAGTAAATAGATGAATTTGCAATATTGATAGCAACAACAACCTAACAAGTATAACTGAACGATTAAAAATAAGTCAAAACTCACCTACAACCGCATCAAAACATGATGGTGAAGATACAAGTATTGAAAGTATAGTGTCTATGAATTTCTGGTGATTTCATCACAGCATTTTTGATATTTTTCAACAAGAGTTTGAAAAATTTCTAAAAAATAAGTGAGATATCGAATGATCAGAGTTTTATATAACTACTCCGCCAAACACATTTGTGCAAGACAAAAACAAGAAGTGTAGAGTGCTTGTCAGTGAAGATAGACGACACTGAGTGACTTACTCAGACGATAAGACACACACACAAGAGGCTATAACTTCGCTCATCAAAAAATGAGTATACCCAAATTCACTACGAAACTAATTATCGCAGTATTGGCAAGCAACTTACCTCATAGTTGACGCATTTTGTTGTAATTTGCACACAAATCAGTAGTATATGGTGTGTGGCACTTTGGCGGAGTGGTCTATCGCACAGGTCTGCAAAACCTCGGTTCACGGGTTCGAATCCCGTAGGTGCCTAACTTACTTCCACTCCATGTACCTAGTACATACGAACCGAGAGCAATACTACAGTTCTGTGAACTTCAAATACCACACCATTGGTGGGGTTTTTTGATTGTTTTATTGTTTTTTTTGCGTACATATAAATATCTTCTTTACCCTATTATTCACTATTATGAAAATTGAGGTTTTAATAACTTGATGAACAATTGATTCTTATTTCGATGCATCACATGATTCGGTAGCGACCTTAGAAAAAACCTGCGTCCCAGACTATATAAATAGCCTCAAAACCAACAATGAATATATATATACTGAAATATGCATGAAAGATAGCAGAGAAATTAGTCTTGAGGACTTAAAAAAACTACTTTCATCAATACAAGAATCTGAGGCAAATCACTTTTTGATCACTCATGGAACCTACACTATGCCGGATACAGCAAGATATCTGGAGTCACATCTAAAATGAAATGATAAGAAAATAATACTCGTTGGTAGTATGATACCACTTACTGGGTTTAGTCCTTCAGATGCGTGATTCAATCTCTGATTTGCGATATGAAACCTACCATCCATCGAACCTTGAGTATATGTGGGTATGAATTGAAGTATTTTTGGAGCGAGCGAGGCGTCTAAACTTATATCAGATTGAAGATTTGTTTCGTTGTTTAACAATTAATGTTAAGTTTCATACCAACTCCTATAGGCAACAAAGAAGACATCACTCTGAGAGCTCTAAGACTACTCAAGGAGCTTGATGTTTTATTTTGTGAAGACACAAGAACAACCATCAAGCTATTGAGGATGTATGACATAGAATATAGAAACAAAAAGCTCCTAAGTCTCACGTCATTTACGAGTCCAAATAAAATATGAGGATATTTAGAGCTCATAAAAAACAATAATTGTGGTGTGGTGAGCGAGGCGGGCACACCGGGACTTAGTGATCCGGGCAAGCATCTTATTAAGTTGTGTTGGGAGTACACACTCCCTTTTGAAATCTTGCCATGAGCAAATGCAGTAATACCTGCTGTGATCGCAGCACCCATCAACACGTCCACCTTTGTCTACATGTGATTTCCCCCTACCAAAAAGGGAAGACAGACGTTTTTACAAAAAATTTTACAATCTGTCTACCCAGTATTTATCTACGAATCAGTCCACAGGATAGAAAAATTATTGACCCAAATGGAAGATCTATGATATCAGGGAAGTATCTTGATCGCGAGAGAGATATCAAAAATGTATGAAGAATATAAAATATGAACAACACAAGACATATTACGTATGATACAAGATTGATCCTTGGTGATCAAGTGAGAGTTTGTTGTGTGATTTTTTGATAATGGAAAGAAATAAATTACAACTTATCTTTGCCTGAAGACTCACTATCGAAAAATGATTCGATCTTGTTTTGTGATTATGTGATGATTTACAAAAACACTGAATTATAGATATCCATATCCACATATTTGGCAAATGAGCATTGAAAGATAAAATTCCGCAATATGATTTTGTCACATACCACTGATATCAACCCAAAGAAAAAGTATATGAAGTACGAAAAATTTGTCAGTATAGTCTGATGCCAAGTAGATTTTTGGAGACGTTTGGATTGTCTGCACTTGACTCGCTCTCACTATGAGTGCCGGTCATTGGATACAAAAAATGAGGTCTTACGCAGTTTGGAGACGGGATAATAGATATTGAGTGAGACTCACTATACACTATCACCGCCAAATGCAAACAACACACACAGACCGAGTACGACACATTATCCAAAAAGTGTAAAACCATATCGCAACAATATACTCGAGATGTGTGGAAACAACAGGTTGAAGAGTTGTTGTGAAAACCCATACAGTGATCCAGGATACTCCTCCTCTCTGATTATGCAAATAATATGTGAGGCATAGAGACGTATATAGCATCGGTATCCAACAAACTAAAAGAGTGTGGTGCTATACAAGTCTCCAGAATCTGATCAGTTTGATCCAAAAAATGATGGTTGAGATACCTAAACTTAGCTCTCTCAGTATACCATATACCACTCATCCGTAAGATCAAAAAACACATCAAAGAAAATGATAACTATGATCTTATCCGGCGACATAGTACCCAAAGAGCATTGTGACCAGTACCGATCCGCTGGATAGCTAAAAATACCAAAAGTACACAATGGCTAATGATGCATGATTTTGGTCTATATCACCCCCTCCCCTCCCAGATATACTCTGAGTCTCAGATAATCAATTCAAAGAGTTTTTGACAACGAATGGAAGCGGGTTTTGAGAGAGTTTGATGATCAATAATTAAGAAAATCTTACGATCAGTTCCATTATTTTTGAAATATGTGAGCTCCTGGTGGATAAAAAAAGAATTGGAAAAAAATATTGATCTGTTTCTTACACCAAGCACATATCTGAACGCTCATCTCCAACAGCAATATACCAAAAAAATTACCATAAAAACTTTATCTCATGTTATCTAATTGTATGAACTACATAAAAACTTTTTTGATCGGGATGACTATGTGAGCATGTGATATCGTCCCATGAGTGAGCGGATGAACCATAGCATTTATATCAGGCATATATCAAAAACTACTCATAAGTATTCGCATGTGTTTTGATATACATACCATCAGACTCATCTTTTCTTGAAATTTTATAAACGCTCGAGAAAGAGTGAATTGAAATTTTTTGTTGAGTCTGTTTTGATGAATTGTGTTGAGCATACTCCTCCTCTCCTGAGTGTTGGAACGACTCATACATAACTATCCACATATGGTTTGGTGAGCGTTTGGATGACTCATTATAAGTTCTATACTGATTTTGATCAAAAAAGAACTTGTAAGATCAATCTCAATAAAACAGTTTATTTTTTTGTGTGTATGAATAGCACTAGCGTATGGTGTGTGATTGATTACACCTACAGAAGTTGTGGCTCATTGGCGAGTTGTCCTCCTATCTGGAGCTATAGCTATATCAGCCATGATACTCCCATGACTTTCGGGTAGTTATCTACTTCTCATACTATGAATGTATAGCAATGTATTATGAGCAATAAACGATAAAGATATTATCTTTCTCTTCCTATTTGTAGCCTGAATTATTATATGACTGGCTAGCTTTGTGCGTATTGTATCATACTTTCTCCTTCATCATCGCAGCACTACCATCATCACCCTGATAGGTATCATGATATGAGCACTCCCCGTGTTGCGACCACGACAAAACCCAGATCTGATAATCACCAAAGATACTGGAGAAGAAAAAGTGGTAACCACCCAACTTGTATATCCAAAAAATTACAACAAAAATCCACACACCTCTCGAGTAATTCTTTTGTTCTTACTATCACTTTCTTGATCTTTCATCATTTTTTCAACAATTGATCAGGATATATAAGTAATAGTAAAATAAAAAATATTAAAAAATAATAATAGTAGTAAGCAATATACTTTGTTGAATTACTGTTGAATAATTCGTTTAATTGAGTTTCACTCTAGTGTTTGATCTGTTTTGATCTGTTTTTTGTCTCCACAAATACTGCACATTTTTTTTAACTCTTGAGTTAGCGTTATTTCTTGAGTAAGTGTGTCTTCCAGATCAATCTTTCCATGTTTACCATCAAAGGATAGCTCATCCTCACGCAACAATTCCTTGTTGTAATTAGCATAGCATTTTAAAAAAATATCTGAGACATCTCAGTGCTGTATATACTTCGCTGAGCACACATCGCAGGTATTGTCTAATGAATAGCTTATATTGCTAATTTCTAGAAATACTGTTTTTTCATCTCAATTTTTTATACACACATCACATGAGATTCAATCATGGAGTTGTGGAAGAGATGTTGAAAACTTGTCAAATAGTTGTATGTTGTCCTCAAGTGCACTACCTGTCAAAAAATCACTTACTTTAATTGTGAAATTTGTATCCTTCATATTGTGTATGCCTAATAAAAAAGTTAATACTTATAATATAGATTCTTCTTTAGAAGAAAAGATTTTATTGCATATACATAGAGTGTATACCTCTCAAGTTGACTCTATTTTTGTTGGTGTTTCTTGAGGTGTAGATAGTATGACTATTTTGTTTTTTTTGCACAAATATCTTCAACAAAAAGATGTGCAAAAAAAGAAGATATATGTCTTGCATTATAACCATAAACAAAGAGCTACATCAGAAGACGACGAGCTGTTTGTCAAAAATTTTTGTGACACACACAATTTTACGCATGTGTGTGCTAGTTATCTCTGATTGCAGGGTGACGAAAGACATCTAAGAAAAGCTAGACATACTTTTTTTGGTGCATGCATGTCTGTTTTGTGAAAAAAGACACCAGCACTTATGTTGTGACATCATCTAAATGATCGTATAGAAACAACCATTCTTAATCTTGTTAGATGATGTAGTGAAAAGTGATTTTACAATATGTCTACATCAAAAAATTGGCTCAAAAGAGATGGTATGTGAGACATTTTACAATATGTCGTGTTTCGTCCACTCATAAATATAACCAAACAAGAAATACATGAATTGCAAAAAAAATATTCCATACCATATAGATTGGACCACACCAACACAGACCCCACTATCTCCAAAAGAAATCTTCTCAGAGAGTATAGCAAGCAACTTCAAACCTCTAATTTTGAGGAATTATTTTTACATATCTACACTAGTCACAACTCTATTTTGCCGCCAAAAATCACTCCCCTCAAATTATTTTCTCCAAATGTGCATGAATATTACTGTGTTGCCAATTTTTCATCAATACGTGATCTTGTTTATTTGTTGGATTTTATAAATGTTTATAAAAATATCACAACTCCCCTCTTACAGCAACTTTTTTTATTTTTACAGGACTGAGTCTGACTCAAGCGTCTTCAACAACGAACCTTTGTAAAATCACACTGATCTACTTATCTTATTCTTGCAAATAATAGCTTTTGGTCTCAAGATGCTGTGTTTACAAATATTTGAGCGCCTATACAATGAAAAAAACCATCAAAACGATATATCAATGAAAAGATTCCATTTTTTTTGAGAAACTATGTAGAGCAAGAAATGCGCCCGCATCACCCCACCCCACCTAGGCGCTGGATGCTTGAGGATGCGGGCTTTTTGCTTTCCAATAATTTTTCCCACAACTAACCCACCTTTTCTTTTTTGTACCTTATTGATAAAAATTTGACAAAAAACACTCAACTGTGTATCATTAGAGTGATTATTTTGCTCTATTTATTTTTTATGTACCACCCAATATGACGAATCAAGACTTGGTATCAAAACAACTTCCAACTGATTTAGTACAACTGGCAATGGCATTTGATATTCCAGATGAATTTTTGGAATCAGAACCAGAGTTGATAATTATGGTTTTGAAATCTAGATCTATTGATACAACTCAAGAAAAACAAAATCGATTTAATCTTTTGCCGCTAATGAATGATGTGCAAATGGAGAAGTTGAGATGAATTTTGTTGAAGGAAAAAAATAAGCTCAAAGAGATAGAGGATAAATATAGCAAAAAGAAGGAGGAGATAGAGAAAAAGTACCTAACACCTCAGGATCCAAGAGCAAAGCAAAAAGCTCAACAAATCAAGCAAAAAGAGAGTAAGGTTGCAGAGGCAGAAGCTGAGCAAGCAGAGGACTTGCTTGATATGATTTAGTAGATTCAACACAACCATGAATAACCTTATACACAAAACATTTTCTTGTATGTATGTCGCTTGTATGATATCGTTTTTGTGATTGGTGTGATGTTGACCGCTTGTAGTAGCTGCTGTATCAGATGATTTGTTGGAGCAGGTGTATAGATTGCCTCAAGATATCTGATATGCAGAAGATGCTGATGCAGAAGATCTTTTTGATACCAAAATTAGTATAGGGATATGAAATGGAGACTGAGATTGACAAGTTGAGTGAAGTGATTTGATTTGACTCAATGGTTCTGTGATTGCTAGAGCAGCACAATTTCTTCTGAGAATTACTGTTTTGCTTGGTATTCCGATGATTATTTTTGCTGGTATCAAGATTATGTTGGCACAGTGAGATGAAGCAAAACTTAAAGACTGACTTAAACTACTTTGACTTGTTGCTTTGGGGATATTTGTGGCATTGATGAGCGTGGCTATTGTGTATATTATTATTTCTATTACCTGATCCAACTTATGAAATATTTAACTATAATGACTTATTTTTTTGGTATTGCGCTTTTTTTGCCTTTAGTGGTAGAAAGCTCTTTGTGATGATTACTGCCTGGCAACAATCCAGATATTGATGGTGACGGTATAGTGAATGAAGACGATCCAGATAGAGATGGTGATGGTATCAACAACTCCAAAGATCCACATCCTGATACAGTATGAGACCGTGATAATGATGGAGTAAAAGATAAGGATGACGCCTTTCCTGATAACCCTAATGAGCGGAAAGACTCAGACGGCGATGGTGTATGAGACAATGAAGATGCCTTTCCAGACGATAAGAATGAACAAAAAGACTCAGACGGCGATGGGGTATGAGACAATGAAGATTTGTTTCCTAATAACCCTCGTGAGAGTAGAGACTCAGACGGCGATGGTGTATGAGACAATGAAGATGCCTTTCCAGAAAATCCTAATGAACAAGAGGATGTAGACGGTGATGGGGTATGAGACAATGAAGATGTAGATCCCAAAAATCCCGACCTATCAAGAGATGTAGACTGAGATGGTGTTGATGACAAAAACGATCCTGACATCGATGGAGATGGTATTCCAAATGAGGATGACTCAGATATGGATGGCGACGGTACAAAAAACTCTGAGGATAAATTCCCCAAAAATCCCTGAGGAAGCAAGGATTCGGATAATGATGGTATACCGGATAGTCGCGACCCAAAAGATGACTCATGGTTGGACAAAAGAGAGGATGACTTAAAAGAAATTATTGACACACCAGATGACACACCTAGGTGAGACCTTACCGTGGAAGTTCCTTGGATGAACTGACAGTCTCCAGATGTAAATATAGATGATGATGTGATCATACCAAGGTGAGATGGTTTGAGTTTTACCAACCTCATCAAGCAAGTTAATGTATACTTGCGAATACTAGCTATCACAATCCTAATGATCTTAATTATTTATGCTGGTTTTTTGTTGATTACTGGTCGTGGCAATCCAGAAAAACTAAAGAAAGCAAACAATATTTTGTTGTATTTAGGTATTTGATTTTGAGTTATCTTGTTGGCATACGCTCTTGTTAGACTTGTTGTCAACTTATTTTAATTTGATTGTCTTGTAAGTTATGGCTTTTTTCCTATGTTTTTTGGTATAGTATCCATTTACCATATAGACAGTATATGCCATACATTATACACACGTATACAAATATTTGACTCGAAGGACATCAGGTGACAGTAGAGGTAGATGCAAATAAAGCGCTACCTACCATTGATATTATCTGACTACCAGATGCGGCAATCAAAGAGTCCAAAGAAAGAATGAGAGCATCTTTTCGTAATTGTGGTGTAGATCTACC
This sequence comes from Candidatus Absconditabacterales bacterium, assembly GCA_937930555.1. Classification (GTDB taxonomy): domain Bacteria; phylum Patescibacteriota; class Gracilibacteria; order Absconditabacterales; family Absconditicoccaceae; genus JAHDCT01. The sequence goes on from CALHCH010000019.1 coordinate 18,737, forward strand.
TCCACGTAAGATTGTGCTTAATCTTGCCCCATCTGATATCAAAAAAGTTGGAACAAGATTTGATGTACCTATGGCGGTTGCTATTATGCGTTTGATACAATCACCTGGAGGTGAGGTTGCAGATGTTCTTGATCGTAGCCTGTTTTTTGGTGAGCTTGGACTGGATGGTGGCACCAAAAAAGTCACCGGCATTCTTCCTTCGGTTATTTCGGCTTATAAACAATGACGAAGATCTTTTTTTGTCCCTACAGAAAATATTGCAGAACTTGAGTACATACCAGATATTGACTTATACAGCGTTGGTTCACTTACTGATATTATCAAGTTTTTTGGACATATTGAGTATCTATCTAGCATCAAAATACCTCACAAACAACTCCCCCCAAGAAAGCTCACGATGTTTGATGTGGATTTTGCTGATATCAAGTGACATATGGTGCCCAAAAGAGCGCTCACTCTTGCAGCTGCCGGCATGCACAATGTGTTGATGGCTGGACCTCCAGGGTCAGGTAAGACTATGTTGGCCAAAGCGGTGCAATCAATATTGCCACCACTTACCTTTAAACAGGTAATAGATGTGAGTCAGATATATTCTATCATAGGTACGTTGTGATCCAAGCAGCCGCTTATCACTCAGAGGCCGTTTCGTCCAGTACATCATACCGCGAGCAGGATATCTATCGTATGATGAGGCAAAAACCTCACCCCAGGCGAGGTAAGTATGTCTCATCATGGTATTTTGTTTTTTGACGAATTACCTGAGTTTCCTAGAGAGGTGCTAGAGGTGCTCAGGCAACCATTAGAAGACAAAAAAGTAATTATCTCTCGTGCGAGTGGTTCGGTAGAGTATCCATCAGACTTCATGTTTGTTGCTGCTATGAATCCATGTAAATGTGGTTTTTATAAAGATAGAGAGAAAAATTGTGTGTGCAGCATCAATGATATCAAAAGGTATCAATCCAAAATCTCTGGACCACTTTTGGATAGATTTGATATCGTGCTAGAGGTACCCAGAGAAAACATAGATACTATATTGGACAAAGAGAGTCAGCAGACCTCTACATCTATCAGAGAGCAGGTCGTGGCGGCACGAGAGCTTCAAAAACAAAGATACGAAAACACACCATTTGTGACCAATGCTCAGGTATCAGCCAAGGTGCTGCAAAAATATATGCAACTAGAGCCTGATGCAGAAGTGTTTTTGAAAGATGTGGTAAAAAGACTTGTGCTTTCACCTAGAGTGGCACATAGGGCTATCAAGCTGTGAAGAACTATTGCTGATCTGCAATGATCTCAGACTATCAAGAGAAGTCACATAGCAGAAGCATTGCAATATAGAGAAAAAAATATGTTTGTAGATATGTAGTTTTGGGACAATTTTTTAAAAAATCATAAAAAGGTAGACAGTTTGTAAAATAGACAGTATTTTCATAGAAAATGGCTTTTATGAGCTATTTTTTTGTTATATATTATACTTTTATTATACTTTTTGTCTTTTACTATAGTTATCTATTTTTTATGTCACTAACTTAGACGGGGTTTTATTAGTTATGTGCCAACATATAGTTGGAGGATTATGGTGTATAAAGTTTGTAAAAAAATACTCCGTCCCTATAGTGAGATTGTCTCGAAAACAGAGACCGTCAAAAAAATACAGTGTAACAAAAAATCAAAATAAATTATTGCCTTACAACTTACCACCTACCAAGGGGTAGTGTATATTATGCAATGTGTGTGTACTTGCCTCCTGTGGATATATGTATATTTGGTTTATCTAGATGTAGATATATCCATCGGGACTGAATCAGTGTGTAAGTGCACCCAATAAATTATAAGCCTCAATGGATTACCATTGGGGTTTTCTATATGGTCAAAAACTCTTATCTTTGCATCGCTATCTGCTTTTCAGCAATGCTTCTCGTATCTTTTGATGAGCCGCATAAAACTCTTCATCCTTCTCTCTTATATTTTTTCTTGGATGATCTAGATGATGCTGTGTTGCTGACATCAGTTCCGAGATGTTTGATTGATCTACGACTATGTCTCCAGCATTATCTCTGTATCGTGCTGCATTGATGGGCTGATCATGTGAGGGGAGCGGCACTATCGCCTTGGGTATCTGAAAAAACTCTAGCTCGGCGAGTGTGGTAGCTGAGCCACGACTGATAGCCACATCTGCTATATGATACAGCTCAGCAAGCTCCTGACTGGTGAGAAAATCAAAGCTAGTGACATTGATGTATGGTGCAAAAAGTTTTTTGTACTGAGTGTTGAGTAATCACAGAACTACAACAATGTTGAGATTTTTTACAATCTGTCATCATGTGTCCAATTCTTTGATAATCTGCTTAAAAACTACTTCTGATCCCTGTGAGCCACATATGATAAGCAGTGTTTTTTTGTTGCTGTCTAGTGTAAATGTATCCAAATCATTATTTTTTTGTAACAGTTTTGGTGAGAGGATTTGTCATATATGGGTAGAGTTTTTGAGCACGTTGGGAAATCCATCAAAATTGTGCTTGGACACCTTGCTCACGATGTTGTTTACCAATCATGGGTGAGTATCTGACTCATGCACTATCACTGGTATGCGAAGTGTCGCCGCCGCTAGACTCACTGGTAGCGCCACATATCCTCACTTGCAAAACACTGCATCTATTTTGTGTTTTTGGAGAAGATAGAGTGATTGCAGATATCATGCATTAAAATATCCCACATCACGCAGATTTTCCAATGTACTACGCACTGTCCAGTATCTTCTGAGTTTCCCAGACTTGATAGGCACAAACTGCACGGACGGAAGTTGATCAGCAAATTTGTGTTCCAATTGTCATCTAGACCCAAACCAAAAAAGTCACTCTATCTGATCTAGTATATCAGGCTGAGTGTATGCGTATTCTATAAGTGATGAGATGGGAGTCACGTGTCATCCAGTCCCTCATCCAGCAAATGCTATATTTAGTTTTTTCATCATAATGATTGATAATTTTCTTCGCTTATATATAATGCAGTAGTTTATTTTACTTAATTTTCATTAAAATGGAAACATCAACTATTGATAATTGAGAAATTGATAAGGCTGATCCTAAAGACTGTGATACAATTAAACCCAGCTCAGAAGTTTTTGAGGAAATGCGTCAAAAAAATAATGAGAATATGGGCAAGGCTGAGATTGTATCTAGAAAGAACAATGGTGTTTCTCAAAATGATCTCATCAAGCTGTTTCTTACTAATTAGGTTTTTTTGATTTCAATATTTGCTGTCTACTGCAACAAAGCGATGACAAGCCTAGTCATCATATCTTTTTCTCCTGCGTCTGAGGTAGCTATAAGGAGGGCGAGAGCCACCAAGGTTTGCTGTGATATTTTTTCTTTTCCGTTGTGATCCAATAAGATTCAATTTTTGTCCAAATACCAGATAAACAAAAATGCTCAAGACCTCTTGTTGCCATCGGTAAACGGATGGTTTTTTATAATAAGATACAGCAACATTGCTGCTTTTTCTTCGACACTATGGTATAGGTCTATTCATTCGGAAGTTTGATATATAGCTCAGAAGCATGCATCTAGTCAGCCATCGTCTTTTGGGTGTGCAAATAGTTCTGTTGCTTCTCACGAGGCTATAAGCTTCGCTTTAAGATTTGCCAATGCGAAAATCGCTTCGAGACGATCTATTTTGTACTGTTCTTCGTTGGTCTCACCGATTTCTGCCAGTTTTTTGCTATCAAAATTTCCTATAGTCAAAATACCTGGAAGATAATTCACAATTAGATCTAGCAATCACTTGGTCTCGTCATCAGTAAGGGCTTTTTGGTCCATAGCGCGCTTGATGATAGCGAGTCTTTTTTCTAGCGCATCGGTGCCGATCTGCTCCAATCTGTTGGGATTTACGGTGTATCATTGCATCACATGTTGTTTGAGTGTGGAGGTGGCTCGTTTGCGAAAATGAGTAGCCTGCTTGGAGTCTACGCGGTATCATACTGAGATGATCATATCTAGACTAAAATGTTCGATAGTTCTTTTGACCATTCTAGTTCACTCTTTTCTTTTTATTTTTTTCTCATCTTTTGTTTTGTCTTCTTCAAGTTCTCATTCTTTGTAGATATTATTGATATGTTCTCAGATCGTGTCACTATCACGATTATAGATAAATCATATTTGTTCTCTTGTGAGCCAAATATCTTGTCCTATAATATTATCATTTAGACACAAATCCCCATTTTGTGCTTGGTATATTAGTATATTGCTTTCTACCATTTTCTAAATTTTTGAACCACCGGGTTTTTCCCGGTAGTTGAAATAAAGTATATTTTTTTGAACTACCGGGTTTTTCTCGGTAGTTCAAAACTAGCTTGTTTACGTGGATTTAAACTATTAGGAAATTCCTAATAGTTGCTTTTTATTTTTTTATGCTGTTTATTGAGTATAACAAAAAATAATATCTTTCCAAGAGATTGAACTATTTTCTTTTTTGAAAACAGTTGAGTTGTTAGGTATTTCCTAATAACTGATTATTGTCTTGAATTTAAGTCTTTCGGGAGATTGAACTGTTGCAATTTTTACAACAGTTGAGTTGTTGCAAAAATTGCAACAACTAAAAAAACCACTCGAAGAGTATTCTGTATGGTGACCGATAACAGATTCGAACTGTTGACCTCCACAATGTCAATGTGGCGCTCTCGCCAACTGAGCTAATCGGTCATTTTAGATGTGTAGATTTTAGATAGTGAGATTTTAAGATTTTTCGCTATTTACCATAGCGTGAGATGTACTGTATGCATGTATGGTCAAAATAAAAGCTTTTATATGATTTTATGTTACATATAGTATTTCTACTTTTTGTTTTCTACTTTTTGTTTTACTATGTACAAAGATGTTATCAATTACAAACTAGCCGAATGAGTCACTCAGGAATACTTATTTAAGGTAGCCAAAGAGGTCTATGATACCTGGATGTCTACCCAACAATGATTTGTTTCTCGAGAGATACATACAGATGAGGATGGAGAGTATTTTGATATCGTGACACGAGATTCCAAAGCATCTGCCGACACATCCAACGAAGATATGGCAAATGTACCAAACGCTGACCAGCGATTTGCTTGCTATGAGATGACAAGCATCAATAGTAAGGGGATTACGATGCAGGCGAGTTTTGGGATGTAAGCAATTCTAGCGGCACAAACCTATCCCAAGAAAGTATTTTCTGTTTTTTTTCTATTATCCTACCGAGTCTAGCATCCAGATCCGACTGGGTGATGAGACCATCTTTGACTAGCTGTATCGCGAGGTCTAGGATTTTTGTGATTCATATAGTGTCGGGGTCGACATACAAGATCAGATCATTGCCTGCGATGAGCGCTTGCTCCAGCTGCTGCTGTCGCGGACCATTGCTGGAGATCATCAGCATATCATCTGTTACTGTGAGCCCATCAAAACCCAAAGACCTCAAAAATGCATGATGCGAACGAGAGAGTGTCGCGGGGAGAGTCGGATCTACAAAGTCAGCGATGAGATGTCACATCATCACGAGGTCTACCTCAGCTCATATCCCTGACACAAACGGCCTGAGGTCCGCTTGCTCTCGTGACGATTTTGGTTTGGTGAGTCTTGCGATGCCCTGATGTGTATCAAGTGCCGTACCACCATGTCAGGGTCGATGCTTGAGTGTGGAGAGGGTGGTGGGCGTGCAGTCTACCGCTTTTGCCACCTTGTCAGACACCTCAGTTATGTTTCCACCAAACACCCTAGGAAAAATAAACGAATCTGAATCAGAGGTGATATCCGCCACGATACCAAAATTCATATTTACACCCTGCGCGTGTAATGCGTCGGAGCGAGTAGTGTATATATCACATATCTCATCCAGCTGTACTTGAGACTGACTCGGGAGCGTCTCATCCAGTCTAGCGACGAGCCCTCACTCCTGATCTATAGACACAAACATCGGTAGGTCTTGCTGAGTAGATTGCAGATCGTTTATGAGCGTGGAGAGCTGTGGGGAGATATTTTTTCCCATTAGGATGATGCCGCCCGGCTGGTAAGTGGTAAGCCATTGCTCGGTACTATCATCTAGCTGTGACCCGTCAAATCCAAACAAAAACAACTGAGCGACCTTCTGCTCCAGAGAGAGTGACTGGAGCAGGGATGATATATCTAGCTGGACGGGGAGTCATTGCTGTGACCATATACCATACGTGGCGTTATATACCTCCAGTGCAGATTGAAATTTTTG
>CALHCH010000020.1 GCA_937930555.1 Candidatus Absconditabacterales bacterium
TCCCTAGAGGTATTGTTCTTAGCTTTGTAGGCAATATGTTTAGGAAGATTGTGGGGAAGTAGATCGTGAGGTGCTTCGATTTTATTTTTTTGATTTTGATGAGGTATTTTTTGGTAGTGTGTGGTGTATGGGTGTATAGTATGTTGGGTGTGACCTATGGATATCAGCAACCTTATCTAGATATGGATATCTTGCTTTCTCCATCTGGCTATGGTTTGATTATTGCTATGTTTGCGCTTAGCTTTGTGTTTGGATTTGCCTATCGCCGGGTACTCAAAAAACTGTTTCCTCGTACAAATAGAGCAGTACACAAAAATATCAAACCTCGCGGTCGTATATCTAGAGCAGTTTTGTGAATGACATTGTTTGTGGTGGCTATCTTCACGACCTGGAGCCCTTGGTTGTTGTTTGCGGCTGGGTTTTGCTTTTTTGAGGCGATATTTAGTCGATGTGGACTGTATGCAGCGATAGGGAAGAATGAATGTCCGTTATAGGATAAGATTTCTTTCGATACATACGCGATAGAAATTTTTCTTTATCGTACACAATACTTACACTTGTAGCAATAACTTTTGTTTTTTTTCTACTATCTTGATGAAAAGAATTGTCTGGTATGCATTGTGATAATTCTTGTGGTATTGTGAGTAGAATGATATGCGCGATATAGTGCTACACTATCTGCATCCAAATCTGATACTACATCCCTAGGCAATCGCACCATATCTGATGCTGATTTTTTGGATGATTGGGCAAAGACTGACGAAGCAAAAGAGTATCGTGAAGATCAAGAAAAAATGACATCAGAACAGACGGTATTTGGAGAAGAATTGGGAGAAATGATGGAAAAACCTCAACCTCCAGCTCCCATCTCGACCTGATCATTCAACAAAATTGATGCCATTCATTTTGCAAAATGAGGAGTAGAAGTAATCTCAGAGTGAGATGATGTATATATTATTTTGACACAAGATTTTAGTACACCAAGATGACCAGATCTCTATGTCTTGCTTTCCAAAAACACAGATGATACATACAATGAGTCAGATGCTTTGAATAAAAGCAAAAGGCTTAAAATCGAACTCACTCCGCTGCAAACAACACGGAGTATTCGTCCGATTTTTCTCCTCGTTCCTCGTCGACCAGCTTTTGCTTTCGTTGAGATTGTCCGCGGATTGCTTAGTTCTCACCAAGAAGCAGGATTTCCTTGATTGCCCTGCCGCAAGCGGACGAGGTAATAATCTGAATATATGACCTCTTACAGATATCAAAGGAAGACAGATATATAAGATTACTCGTGATGAGTTTGATGCCTACAATGGTTCTGTCAAAATCCGATGCCGTGCATTTGACACTATGTTTAGTGTAGCTCGTCTCCAATAACCCTTCTTCTCAAGTTTGCAAAATCATCAGGCAACTCGTCTAGTAGCTTAAGTAATCACGCCACATTCTTCTCTTCCAATGTCTGTATATCGTGTACGATAATTTTTGCTATGACCTTGGACACTGTATCAAACAGCCCGTACAGTATGGGATATGTCTCCACGAGTAGTGCACCACGTCAGACTCTAAGCATCACTATATTCTGTTTTTTGTGATCTATCAGATCAAACCATAACTTGTTGCGAAATGTTCGTCTATAGCCATAGCCGATATCTTTTTGGGTATGAGTGTGATCTTGCATGAGTGTATCTATCTCGTGGGTGATATTGAGAAAGTGTGGAGTGTATGACATCTAGTTGACACATCTAGCTAGATAAAAATTCACTATAAACATAGTATATAGTAAATAAAAGTGAAATTCATTTTTTGATCTGAATGTGATTTGTATTTTTGTAAGTTCCTATTTATTTTTCATCATATATTGTTATAAGAACATATGTTCTTTATACTATATGCATAACTATGACCACGATACCATATTACCAATCTATCCAGGCAGGATTTCCTAGTCCAGCTACAGACAATCTCAAGCAAGATATGAGATTGGAAGAATACTTGATAGAAAAACCTGATAGCACTATATTTGTCAAAGTGGCTGGGGATAGCATGATAGATGCAGGTATCCATCCCTGAGATGGTGTGATAGTACAGAAGTGATCCAAAGTGGATGAGTGAGATATCGTAGTAGCAGTAGTGGATACTGAGTATACGCTGAAGTACTACCATACAGAAGCTGGCAAACCATACCTAGCGCCAGCCAACACCAAGTACGACAATATCTATCCAACCGAGAGTTTGGAGATTTTTGGTGTTGTGGTATGAGTTTTTAGAAAAATTACCTAATGTTTCCAAATGTTTCCAGTGTCCCAGCAAGTACGGTGATTAGTAGACTGTGACAGCTTTTACGCAAGCTGTGAGGTTTACTTAAACCCAAAACTCAGATGACTACCAGTATGTATCTGATGAGATATCGTGATAGCTAGAAGCTATGAAGCTAAGGCATATGGTATCAAGGTAGGTACGCCTATACGAGAAGCCAAAAAATTGCTACCTGACAATGCGGTATATATGAAGCCCAATATGACCAAATACTGACAGATCTCTGCAGCTTTGATGTCATATCTCCATGAGAAGTGCCTAGGGGTAGAGGTGTTTAGTATAGATGAGGCGTTTTTTGAGATCACCAAATACGATCAGATCTACCATATGAGTTATCCAAGAATAGCCAATGCTCTCAAGCGTGATATCAAAAAGAAAATATGAATCCCTGTATCTATCGGTCTAGCGCCTACGAGATTGCTGTGCAAGATATTTGCTGACATACACAAGCCATATGGAGAGCATGTTGCTCTCTCTCCCCAGCAGATAGATCTCACATTGCAGGAGCTTCCGCTGGCAGATATACCCTTTATCTGACCACAGACCCAAAAAAAGCTCACCCACAAATGCACTACCGCTTATGACTTCAAAGCATTGAGGTATGAATACGTGAGAGATCTACTAGGCAAAAACGGCGTAAAGATATGGCTAGAACTCAACTGTATCAACGCTATGAATTTTGCAAACAAAAAGAAGCCAAGATCGATCAACAGAACAAGATCATTCAATCCTGATTTTGTGACTGCAAAGTCCGCGGTCTGGTCTAGACTCTCTGACAATATCGACAAGGCCTGTGAGCATCTCCTGGATGTGCAGATGGCGACGAAGTATATCGCACTGCATTTTAGGACCAAAGAATTCAAGAGATTTGGCGTAGAGCTCAAGCTGCCACAAGCGACCAACAACAAGATGCAAATCACCAAGATAGCCAAAGAATTGTTTGATAGTATCAAGTTTGGGGAGATTGTATTTAGGACCACAGGGATCTATCTCTGAGACCTGATAGATGCGACCCATATCCAGTCATCATTGTTTGATGCCCCGCACCACAACATCCAAAAATCCAAACTCAACGAGATCTTATATAAGATCAACAAAAAATACTGAAGATGAACGATACGTCTGTGAGAGCTAGGTGGTGTCCAAAAAAAGAATGATTTGTTTGAGATGGTGGTGTAGGTGATAAATGTATGATGTGCCTAGTAGGCAACACGCACATCGTGCAACCATATCTTGTCTGGTAGCATCAGCATATATGCTATCACATCAGCTAGATCAGCTGGATCGGTAAATTTTTGTATAGGGAAGTCTTCTCCAGTTTTGTTGAACATCTGTGTATTGGTGCCACTCTGATATACTCACGCGACTCTGACAGATGATCACTTGAGATCCTCTTTGAGCACGTCGGTAAATCCACGCACTCAGTACTTGCTAGCTGAATATGCGGATAGTCACTCCTGAGCTACTACTCATGCCTTGGAGGAGATGTTGATGATAGCTGCCTCATCTCTACTCTCTAGGGCAGGCAAAAACAAACGAGTACAATGTATCAGTCAGAGCAAATTGGTCTGAATCACCGCATCTATGGTAGCTGTGTCTATACCAGTCAATGGTCAGGCTTTGTGCCATAAACCAGCGTTATTTATCAATATATCTATGTGTCACAGGTCGGTGATGATCGTCTCCACCGTCTGGGCGAGCTGCTGCGTATCACTGATATCACATATGTATGCATGAGCATTGCTTGCGCCGTTTGCGATAGCTTGCTCACAGACACTTGTTAGTTTGGCTTCGTTTCTGGCGATGCATACTATGGTTGCTTTTTCTGTAGCTAGTCTCAGAGCGATTTCCTTGCCTATGCCGTCGCTGGCTCATGTGATGACGATTATTTTGTTGGAGATGTTCATATGGTGGTGTATATGCTAAAATAATGCTTTTTACAATGTAATCTTTTGAGGATATTTTTCTATGGTAGTTTTTAGTTTTGGTTTTCGATGCTGTTTCGTTATAGATATGGTAATTATTTGTAATCAATCGTGATGAAAAAAACTATTCAAGCAAAATGAGTAGATATTGTCTTGTACACTAAGAATGAGAGTGACTACATATCACTTACAGATATCGCAAGATATAAAAATGCTGAAGAGCCAAGATTTGTGATTCAAAACCGAATGAAATCAAGGAATAGTATTGAGTATCTTTGAATCTGGGAAACTATTCATAATCAAGATTTTAAACGTGTCGAATTCGACACGTTTGTTGCGGAAGCATGATCAAATGCGTTTGTGATGACTCCACAAAAACGAATAAGAGAAACGAGTGCGATATGATTTGTGTCCAAATCATGAAGATGATGAGGTACATATGCTCACAAAGATATTGCCTTCAAATTTGCTAGCTGGATATCACCAGAGTTTGAACTATATATCATCAAAGACTATCAAAGGCTCAAACAAGTAGAGGAGTATAAGCAAGCAGTCTGACGAGATGCTAAGAGAATGATTGCAAGTATGAACTACAAGATACAAACAGATGCTATTGAGACATATCTGATACCATCACTGACAGAGTTTCAGCAAAAATATGCATATGCAAATGAGGCTGATATGCTCAATCTAGTCGTATGGTGAAAAACTGCAAAAGAATGGAAAGAAGAAAATCCAGACAGAGCCAAGAAATCAAATATGAGAGACCATGCTCATGTTATAGATCTTGTGATTTTGGCAAATTTAGAAAGTTTTAATACGAGATATATCGAAGAGGGACTTAGTAAGGATGAAAGATATGAAACACTTGCACAGATAGCGATATCACAAAAGGAATCGTTACTAGAGCAGTATGCTCATCTTGAGGGGATGGAGAAGTTGGAAGAGTAAAAAACCCTTACATCCGAAGACAAGGGCTTACTACTCCGAAGAGCTACATCTGAGTGCTTCGATTATATATAAGCAGAGTGAGTATCGTAGGTCAAAAAGAACAGTAAATAACAAGTTCTTGATTGGTATGGCGATATTAATATATTGAGTGTATTTTATCATCTCAAATAAAGACATAAATGGTGTTTCAGATTTCATCACAAAATACCAATAAGAATATGGTCAAGAAGTTTCTTGAGAAATTGAGAACCTGATCCTGAACTGCCATCCAACTAAATGCAGTTCCTTGAACCTCTGCTTCTAAGTTGGATCTATGTAGTATTGATCTATGCATAGATGAGAATCAACTTCCTTGATGATTCTCTAAGTCTTTTGTAGGAACCTTACTATCGAAAGACGTTTTTCAAATTGAAGTGCCATTGAAATACCCAGACTTGCCATCTTGATATGATGATGAAGATGAAATAACCAGAAAAAAAGATGACGAATGCGATGAAGAAGAGCTCTTGTATAAAAAGAAGTTAAAAGCCTATTGAAATACAATCAAGAGGTTCAACACTCTTTTGGCTAATAGTGATGATATAAAGCTTGAAAAATGAGTCCAAACATTTTGATTCTGATTTCCATTATTGATAAAAGAGAGTCAAATGAAGAGATGAAAAGTCATCAAAGCTCCAATTTTGGTCTGGAATCTTGGCATCTCAAGATCTATTGGGAAAAAGGATACTTTCATACTATCTAAAACAGAAGATAACTGGATCTCGATTAATGAAATGCTGATATCATTCTTAGCTCAAGATGAAAATATTGCGCTAAACCATCTATCGGAAGATATTCTAGATGATTGAGTAGTTGATCACTCAGAATTATCATCTCTTGTTAGAGATGTAATGAAAAGGTTGTGAGTCGAGATTAATATAAGCAACGACATTGAGTCGCTTGTGAAAAAATGTCCGACAAAGGAGACTCTTGACTCAAAAGCTAAAGCCTGAAGAACTTGGATCAACTGGTCTTGAGTGTATTGAATTTATAAAAGTCAAAAATGAACTATAATTAAAGATACAAATGAAGTATTGGATAATTTTGAGGAATTAATTTGAGGGAATGAGGATGAATTTGAAAATATGGTTGAAGAATCTTTGGTTTATGATCATCATTTTGCCTGAGTGCCAACTGACCCAAGCCAGCAAAGGGTTTTAAATGAATCGTGAGAAACTAATTTCAAAGTCATTCAATGACCTCCGTGAACCTGAAAGAGTCAGACTCTAACTGCTATAATCACTAATGCACTAGATAATTGAAAGAAATGTTTAGTTGTTTGCGAGAAAAGAACCGCATTAGATGTATTAAATGCTAATTTAGAGGATAAATGATTATGATCACTTTCTGCAGTCATAGAAGATGTTCGTAGAGATAGAAAAGTTCTAGTTAATGATGCTAGAGAAATCATTGATTGAAAATCTAGTAGCTCATCTGAAATTATAAGTCAAAGCGATGTTTCAGATTATGCTAGTCTCATAAAGAAGTGAGATCAACTCATAAATTGAATAAATGATTACCATCAATTCTTGGATAAAAAGTATTTGTGAAATAAGTCTTGGAGTCAGATTATATGAGATTATCTAAAATTGAAGAGAGAGAATGATCTAACTGACTTGTCGGACGATCTATTTAATGAATTAGATTTAAGTGAATTTGAATTTACTGACGATGAAAAAGATATCATTTTTAACTCAACTGAAAAATCTTCAAAACTATATAAAACGAACTTTAAAGATTCTATAATTAAATCTTTTAAACCTGAATTTATAAAACTTGAATTGTCATCAAAACAGCTTAAAGAAAAGTATATAAAGCCCTTAATCAAAAAGTGAAAAGTAGCTTCAGAAGAAATTATTAACAAAGAATTGGTATTTAGGAAAGATTATTCTAGCTATATTGATTTTCAGAATATTAAATCTGAAATCGAGACAAGTGGACCTTATGATGTATTAGTTGCTTGAAAATATTGAGTTAAATTAAATGAAATTTTAGATTGAATACAAAATTTCCAACTCTTTAAAAATTTTGATAGTGCTATTGATGAGGTGAGCCACGAAACTATCACTAAACATACATCAAAACTAAGAGAGTTAAACGATACCTATTTGAATGAATTAAATGTAGATAGAGAAAAGTACAAGGAGTTCTTCGGTGAGCAAATCGAACTAATTGAGGGATGAATTAAGATTATTAACAAGAATAAAGAATCCAATGGAGATGATTTTTTAATAGATTCAATCTGAACTAATTTGAAATTATCAGTTTGAAGTCTATTCTCAAAAAGACTCAAATGAGTAAAAAAAGACTTGAGCCAGTTATCAGAACTAATAGATAAACTATGATCAGATTTAGAATGATCAGAGTTGGATGCTAAATCAGTAAATATAGATTTTTCAAATAGTGATCGTAAAATATTGTTATCCGAACTTGAAGACAATAAAAAGAAGCTAATTGAAATGTCAGATTGATTAGACAGGTATTATGAAATAAATTTAGCTAATATCATTAACCTCTCAAGCGATTGATGAATCTTAGAGATAATTGAAAATCATTACAAATGACTAGGCGCTGAATACTTACAATTAGTGAATCTAGTAGCTGAGAATCAGGTCATTAAACTTCCAAAATTAGACCCTAATACTATACAATTTTGAGATCTAAAAAACATCATTGAGAAATTAAGTGAACTAGAAAAGGCCTCTGAGGAGATCGATGATTTTTTTAGTCGAAATTCACTTTATCAATGATTAGACAAAAAATACCGTCAAGTTTTGTCTCTTTTGATTAAGAGAAATGAAGAAGATCAATCGAATTGGCTACATATAGTTAAATTATGATATCTGAATAGTTTATTAATCGAGAATGAAAATTGATACTTATCTAAGATAGATTGCAATGAAGAGTTAGAGAATTTGCAATCTACTTTGAACTGAATTCAAAAATATCAAAAAAGTAGAATTTTAAGTAAATGGAATAATGAGCAACAGTCTTCAATTGAGAGATTTTCTGATGTTCAGAGTTTTTCACTAAAGAATTTATATAACAAGAGATGAAGTAAGTGAAAAAGAAGAACTTCATTGAGAAATATC
>CALHCH010000021.1 GCA_937930555.1 Candidatus Absconditabacterales bacterium
GGTATCGCAATCTTGTGGTGTGTCAAACGTATTTATATTGTCACAGGCAGTAGATTGCGTGATAGTGCTTGGATTGTCACAGACACCAGTAGCTGTATTGCAAGTATTGGTATAGCATGTAAATACTTGATCACAAGAATTATCGCAAGCTTGCGAATCTTCAGTGCTACCTGCAGGGCAAGTAGAAGTAGGACTTACTGTGCCTGTACATGAGCCAGTAGTGGTATTACATCTGTAGCAGGTTGGATTTGGGGCCACACACGTATTATCACAAGTAGAGCTTACACTACAAGATCATCATGAAGGACAAACTCAGTTTGATGCACAAAATCCAGTAAAATCTTCAACACATCAAGGTCATACATCTGGATCATCACAGCAATAAAATTTTTGCACAGTATCAAGACATTGGTTATCACAAGTCGGTGTAGTGTGACATGCACTTCAATCAGAACATTTTCATTTAGTATCACAAGCTCAAGCAACATCAGGCTGACATCAATTGGCGCCATCGCAACAATATAAGGTTGAATTTGCACCAGAACATATTCATTTTGAGTTTGCTTCACATTCTGATACACTTTGGTATCCTCAATTTGCATTACACTCATCAGGAGTCATACCAGTTGATCATCATATATCTATACAGCTAGGTGATATTGCATCTGCAGCACACTGATAGCAGGGAGACGTGCTTGATGGAGATCATGCGCAGGTACCTCATCGATCACAAGTATTGGTTGTGCCTGCACAAAAACCAAGACAGTCCATCTCTTCCACAACTCACATATCACGACAATTAAAGCCATTAGAGTCAGTGACTGCGCAAGTATCAGTTGCTCACTGAGCTTGCACTATGCTAGGTGCATCTACACGTAGCAACAGACTCAGCCCAATAGCGACAAGCGTAGCCAATACTATTTTCACCACATCCAATTCTAGTAGCTGGAGAGTTTTTGTTTTCATTTTTTATATATAATGTAAAATAGTGTATACATACATTATACTACAAGGCAGTAATGATTGTCAAAAAAATAAATGATATAGGATGCAAATCACTTGACATTGTTTCATTAATTAAAAAACAGACCCAATGGTCTGTTTTTGGATTGGGTATACATGTATCAGTCTACTCGTCTCCTACAGCCATAGCATGATATAGCGCAGCCAATACTCATCACAACAATGGCCCTACAACATGTATCCATACATCACTGTTTCCTCAACCATTAAATGATTCATACAACCAAGGTCCAAGCCCTACAGCAGGATTGAATGCTCCACCAGAGATACCTCCAGCAGCAAATGCAGCAGCTAGTACAGTAAATCAAATCGCAAGTCCATAGTAGCTATTGCCACTTGTGGCTTTGGTAGCAGCGGTATGAAGCACAACACTCACCAAAGCAAATGTAAACAATATCTCTGCCAGTACTGCTTGTCCAGAACTTACTCACGCTCCCAAAGCTGGTCCAGCTCGTCCCTGACCCAAGAAATACGCTACCGCAACTGCAACTAGCCCTCACAGTATCTGTGAGATCCAGTACATTACTGATTCATTGATAGAGATCTTGCCTCTCATCAGTAGTCACAATGTCACAGCAGGATTGTAATGAGCACCTGAGATGTGACCACCCATGTACACCATCACCATCAGTATCACTCAGATAGCAATCGGCGCCATATCAGTACCGCTTCCTACAGCCAGAGCGATCGTAAGCACCAAGAAAAATGTCCCAATAAACTCGGTAAGATAGTTTTTCATGTATAGTATAAAGAAGAATAAAAAAGCAATCTACCTACTCATAAAAAAAGCTCGCAAAGATGCAAATAAACCGTATATTTGTGCCACTTTTGTCATTTGTCAAATTTTCATTCAATTTATTAGACACATGAAAAAAATAACCATAGATGCGCAAGCAGTAGATCAGAGATTTGATAGATTTTTGAGAAAATATTTCAAACACACGCCAGAGATCGGTCTGGGTGATATTTTTTCTTGGATCAGAAAGTGAAGTATCAAGGTAAATCGCAAAAAACAAAAACAAGACTACAGACTCAAACTCAACGATACCATAGAGCGAGATGACAAAATACTAACAGACAAAAAGGTGGATAAAGTAATGCAAAAAAAAGTGGATAAAATCGCTGAGATCGACCTCAACGAAATCAAAAAAATCATCATCTACGAAGACGATCATCGACTGGTACGAAACAAGCCCGCACACACGCTCATCCACCCAGGAGACAAACACACTACCGATATCACTATGCACGATCTGATGGTCTGATACCTCAGACAGACAGACCAACGAAACGCTACTACTACCTACTCTCCTTCGTTTTGTTATAGATTGGACAAGGATACCTCTGGGATCGTCATCTCAGCCAAGACATACGACGCACTCCAATACCTCAATCAACTCATCAGAGAAAGACAAACCAAAAAAATGTATCACGCAGTGGTATTGTGAGAACTCCCAAAAAAGAAGATGATCGTAGAGGAACCATTGTTTGTGTGATACAATCGCAGCACGTGAAGATCACAGACTTTTGTCAATCGTGGCAAAGGCAAAGAAGCACGTAGTGATTTTACCGTAATAGAGAGTATGAAGCACAAGACGCTGGGACTCCTCTCGCTGGTTCAGGTCAAGATACATACAGGGAGGATGCATCAGATCAGGGTACATGCAGCACATCTGTGACATCCTATACTAGGCGATCTCACATATGGTAATGCACCAGCAAATCGTCTCGCATCCAAAAAATGTGGTATCACCAGACAGCTGCTCCACGCATCCTCATATTGATTTTTTGACACATTTACCGATACTCAGCTCACATTTGAGAGTGTACTACCTAGAGAATTTCAAGATATTTTTGGTGCTTAAATCCAGACATTACCTACAATGACAGATGATCCACAACTCAGTATACTAAAAAACTCTATAGCAACCATAGGTGAGGATACCAAACTCATTAGACTTGCTACACTTACGACATTTATCCATTCGTTGTTGTTTATAGCATATCTAGGATATCTCATTGTAACATTGGAGAAAGGTATTTGAAGTGGCATCATTAGCGATCTTTTGGGAAATTATATAGATATCGTCATACCAGGTAGTGAACGATGGGTAGTACTAATATTGATAGGAATATTTCTAGCTATATGATTTGCAATATTGCCACCTATATGAGAGGCGGCGATGATCTACTATGTGGATAGTGAGCACAAGAGCGGGTCTTTGTCACTAGGTCAAGGGACAGGGAGATTTTTTCCAATGTTTGAGTTAAATGCAACTCTAAGTGCAATAAGTCTAATAACACTGATTATCACAACAAGTAGACTGTTGATAATGGATGCTATTAATGGCATCACACTGACTCTACTCTCACTCTGGTTGTTTATCTCAGTGATCGCAATGATCCTCCTACCATATACCAAGTTTATCATCACCCTTGAGGGAGAGTCGTATTTTGATGCGATGAGAGCGTCTATGGGTCTAGCTATCAGACATCTCGGGACCACACTCTGGTATGTATTGATCAATTTCTTTCTCTACATCAGATATATCCTCAATATCATCATCGTGGTAGGTATACCGCTGGGTATGCTCCGATGAGCTAGTAGTATGGATATAGCGGATACGAACATATTTCAGATACTAGTCATCTCAGTCATCATCTGACTCGTCGCCCTCACCGCATATATCAACGGCATCATCGAGGCATTTTTTATCTCCTATCGGTGGAGAGTATACAAAAAAATTACAAAAGAAAAAGACCTCACGTAATACGCGAGGTCTTTTTGATTTCTGCTTTTCACTCACTTATACCTAGTAATCTATTATAGGTGAGTTATTTCGTTTGAAACGAGATAAAAGAAAAGCGAGAAATGCAAAGGTTAAAATGATCATAAGGTAAGATTGTGTTGTGTTTTTAAGATTCTCCAACTTTTGCTGAACCGATAGCGAGACCGAATCCGATCAGGCAAAGAGCTCCAACATAAAGGTAGGTTTGTGTAGTAGACAACAATAGTGCAAATAACATATTCAGATTTTTATTTGTGAACAATGTAATCAAGAAAATATATATCATACTATATATTTCCATACAATATAACATATACTTATATAATATTATTTGTCAAGTCTCAGTTTGTTTTTTGTGTATGTGCATGACTACCATATAAAGCGATCGTATATGGTAGGATACATAGTGTATTCTACACCCTAAAGGATGTAGTTGCGATCTATAGACATGCAACTGATTGCTTTAGCTGTCAGTGATGAGCGAGAGTTTGTGTTATAGCTCATTGAGATTTCTCCATTCCGCTCTGCTCCAGTCAAAATGACAGGTATATGGCTATACGGTACACACACTGTAGAGACGCCCTGCAGGGCGTCTCTACCGTTCCCTATGATGACCCTAAATGGCATATATTGTGGTACGATTCTATATGGTATACGATAGCCATATAGGACGCGGCAAGCCGACGTCCCTACATTTTTTTTCTCTCCTCTTTTCTCCTTTTTCTTTTTTCCTTTTTCCTTATTCTCTCACACAATGCATCTCCTCGCCTGCTCTTACCAAAACATCTGACCTTTTGTTGATCGTACACTATCGATCGATTTTCGTAGTGGTTCACATCTGATCCAAGCACCCATCGGGAGTGGCAAAAGTTTTTTGTTTTTTGATGGGCCATTATTTGGGCTATACAAGCATCGTGGTAGACCCATGCTCAATAAACAATCCAAAAAATGAAAACTGCAAGTACTGTTTGAGCTAGACGAGCAGACGCGACTAATTGAAAGGTCGCTAACTCCTACCAGCAAGGGTGGTGAAAGCATCAAGACCAAGATGCGAGAAGTGAGCTCTACGCAGTGATTGGTTACCCAGGATAGTGACACACTCATCACACGAGACTCCTCTCATCTAGATACTCAGATCGGTACACCATACCTGAGTGAGGTGATGTTTGCACATACCAAGGAGGCGGACAAATCCATCCAAGATCTCCTCCCACCTAAAGAACTTATCCTGAGTAGAAACTTTTTGCTCCAAGAATCTAGCAGTGTGTTTGAGCTCCCAGCTGGAGAGAGAGTGCAGGTATTCAAGCATTTGTTTGGGTTGCTCGGGATAGATGAAGCCAAAGACTCCATCAACGAAAAAAGGAAAGAACTCCAAACCATCATCCAGGTCAAATCTGATCAGACTCAGCATACTACCAAACTCCGCACCCATATACAGCAGATCAAGGATCTGGTGACTACCATACATAGCAGCTACACTCAGGATACAGTAAGCATCCAACACACAGCACCAGATCGAACATCGATTAGCAATAAAGGATTTTTTGAAGATCTATGACTCCTATCTGAGACTGTACAGGTGCAGGATTTTTCCCTTAGTGAGGAGGATTATAGCGGATTGGTCATATTGGAGTCTAAGCTCGCAGATCAGCTCACGCAGCTCTCTATTACTCAAGGCGAGCAGGCGCAGCTCGCGACACAGCTACAGGCATTGCAGACCAAAAAAGCCTCTCTCCAGTCTACTCACACCACATTCACCGCACAGCTGACCACACTCGCTCAGCAGCTAAAAAGTGTAGACACCACTGCCCTAAAAAAAACTCAACAAGATATCACCAATACACAAAAATCACTGGATGCGATCGAGAGTGAGATACCATATGATGCGTTTGTTGCATATGGGTCGCCACTGACCGATATATCCCAGCTCCAGCTGACTATACAGTCACTGCTATCGGAATGAAAACAGCTCGCTGACACCAAGACTCATCTCCAGTCATCACTCGAGTCACTCATAGCTCAGCATACTCATCTGCAGCAGCAGATCACTCAGATACAACAGCAAAAATCAGAGGTGAGCGACTCTCACGCACAGCAAAACAAGTTTGACTGTGATAAGATCGACGGACCTTGTCCCTATGTCCAGCTGATAAATAAAAATGCCGTATGAGCATTAAAGAAGCAAATCCAGCATTTTGCAAAACAAGAAAAAGAACTAGAAAGTAAGCTCGCAGCATATGATACAAAAGCACAAAAAAAGATACAAGATCAAATCGCGTCCAATGAAGCAGAAACCAAAAAACTCAAGGAATTTCTCTCGCTCATCTGACGAAAAAATCTCCAAACACTCGCTACACAATACACTCAGACACAGCAGACATTACAGTCTCTCCAATCCACCTATACCCAGCTCCAGCAAGCACAGCAAGCCCTCCAATCCCAAAAAGATCAAGAACTCACCCTCACTACTCAACTCGCGACACTGGTCACACAGATCACAGATACTGATACACAGATACAAGCACTGACAACCAAACAAGCCAGTATATGATCTACAGATAATGCAAACACAGAACGCTCACTCACTACTCTCAAGACTCATATATCACAGCTCCATCGTCATTGCGAGTCACTCCACCTCCTCGTCACCGAATCCAAACAACATCAACTAGAAGTAAAACAACTCAATGAAGAACTCGTAATCACCAAAGATCTGTATCAAATATTTTCCAAAGAATTGATGATTGTGGTATTGCAAGATTTTTTGCCGACATTGGAAGAAGTGATCAACAGTCATCTCTCTCAGATCGTAGACTATCAGATCAAATTTGTCACTCCTACAGATGATGAGCAGACTACTCAGCTCGAGCTAGATATCCAGATCGTAGATAGCAGATGAGCCAGATCAGTCAAGTC
The DNA here is from genome assembly GCA_937930555.1 of Candidatus Absconditabacterales bacterium. GTDB lineage: Bacteria > Patescibacteriota > Gracilibacteria > Absconditabacterales > Absconditicoccaceae > JAHDCT01. Next base: position 6,729 of record CALHCH010000021.1, read on the forward strand.
TCTCTCCTGATGACAAAAAACCATCCTCAAGCTCGTGTGGATGCTCGCGGTAGCTACACTATTCAAGAGTAAGTTTTTGTTTTTGGACGAAACAATAAATAATCTCGATACTCACACCATAGCTCAAGTCGCAGATGTCCTCAGTGAGTTCGTCGTATCCAATGAGATTTCATTTTATGTCGTGACTCACTCCCCTCAGATACAGCAGATGGATATATGGGATAGTACAGTGGAGATAGGTGAAACTATTTAAATATCTTAATCATTAACATGAAACCAATAAGTATTTCAGAGAAACTTCAGTTTACAACCATTAGAATAGAATCAAGTAATTGATGAACAGGAACTTGATTCTACTTTCAATTTAAATTTTGAGAAACAACAGTTCCAATAATTATTACGAACAAACATGTGGTGAACGATAATGAAAATGAAATTACAAGATTTTCTGTAAATCTAACGGAAAATAATGAAGGTCCTCTCAAGGAAAAGATAGATATTACTTTTGATACAAAACGATATTTTCATCCAGAACATGATCTGTGTTTTAGTTTTTGTAATCCACTTTTCGAGCAAGTTCATTCAAAATACTGAAAAGATGTTTTTTATAGAGCATTGGAGGAAAATATTATTTATCATCAAGAAAAGCTAGAGGAACTAACTGCGATAGAAAACATTATTATGATATGATATCCTAACTGATTACGGGATCAAAAAAACAATCTACCGATATTTAGAAAATGAATAACAGCTTCGCACCCAGCAATAGACTTCAATAGAGATTGAGTATGATGTGTAGATATGGCTTGTTTTCCATGATCTTCATGATCTCCTATTTTTATCTTAAATGAGTGATGATATTCGGATAAAAAATGAAATACCTTTATATGACAATCGAGAGTTATACTACTTTGAATATTATTCGCATGACCTCAAATTAATACCAAATGAGAAATAGTTGTAGAAAGTGTACCAACTCAAAATAAGTACAGCACATCTACTCCACTAATGATGCATCTAGGTTATTATATTAAAGCTCAAGAAATACTGTCATTAAAGAGTGTAATTCAAGAAAATATAAATACTTAGAATTCATCAAAACATCTAAAATCGAAACATACCAACCGTTGCATTCCGCATTATCTGACAGCTCACGAAGGGTTGTCGGCCGCCTATTCGAGGCGCGGACCGACTAGATTTTTTTGCTTCGTTTTTGCATCATGGCAAAAATGAAGAGAAAGAAGCATACCATATATGATAGCAAGATAGTTCATCTCGAAACTATGCTGACTCACATACACAATACTCTGCCTGAATCCTTCGGTCATTCTTTCCTCTGGATGACGTACTTGATTTACAATAATAGTCCCGCTTATAACTTCGCGAGATTCCACGTCGCTAAGTTTATCTATTCGTAAACTCATAGTAAACTAACCGACTCTGAATGACGTGTTGTTTGTACATGCGCTCAGGATAACTATTGCATACACATTTTTGACAAACCCAACCCTCACCCATATACTATAGCATAGAAATTTCTATTTTGTATTTTCTACTTTCTACTTTATTGCTATGTGGTGAATCGAGAATATATATGTCATATGACTGATCGGGATACTGAGTATCGTGATTTTGGTATGGAGTGCTGAGCAGGTCGTCCACAAGATGATCAAGATTGCTCATCATTTTGGGTTATCAGATACGTTTGTGGGACTGACGGTGCTGAGTATTGGGACGAGTCTGCCAGAGATCAGTTCGCATATCATAGCATCATTAGGAATACTAAATGGGTCACTTGATTTTGAGATAGCGAGCTCGACTGTCCTAGGAGCCAACATATGATCCAATATCGTCCAGCAGACACTGATCGTATGACTCGTGATCATCCTGGTAGGCACGATGACCTTTGATCGCAAATTTTTGGCCCAAAACTACGTCGCTATGCTCGTGACTATGTGAGTGGTACGATTTTTGGGATTGGACGGACTGTATTCTCAAACCGACAGTGCGGTACTGCTACTTTTGTTTGCTATGTATCTGTACTTCTTGTATGCCCAAGAACAAGCCGACAAAACCAATAACAAAAATACTATCACTCACGAAAAACTCCAACATCCACGATTGGAATTTGCGGGATTGGTGTGAGGGATGGGATTGCTCCTGTTTGCTAGTACGGTGTCGCTGGAGGTGGTACAGATAGTAGTGCTAAATACCAACGTCTCTGGATCACTGATATGAGTCGTGAGTCTAGGTATCGCCTCTGCTCTCCCAGAGATGATCACAGCCATCTCAGGTATCAAACAAAAAGCCAAAGGCATCTCGCTGGGTACCCTCATCGGATCCAACATAGTCAATCCTCTCGTAGCGATCTGACTAGGTGGTGTGATATCTAGCTACTATGTGCCAGGACCACTCAAGTACCGAGATCTCCCTATGCAGATAGCGACAGCTGTAGCACTGCTGATATGGCTACTCACCCACAAAGGTAAGATC
>CALHCH010000022.1 GCA_937930555.1 Candidatus Absconditabacterales bacterium
ATCAAACACAGACTCAATAAAATAAAAGACATGAAGGTATCGGATCCAGAAAAATGAGTAGAGATCGCAAAAACATTGTTTAGCTCACAGACATGACAGCTCATCCCTACTTCCAAAGTCATATATCTCTCTCAACATGCAAAACTCAAAAGGAATGGAAAATCTAAAAAAAATACATGAGAGAAAGCATCTATGGATGTGATAGTGGATGTAGATATCAAAAGACATAGAACAGCAGTATGATCCGAAGTATATAAATTTTTGAATATAAATGATGTTGACTATAGTCTTGAGTTGGCAGGCTCTCATATCACCTTCAATGACTTTGATCACAAATTATCAAAGAAAGCTGATGAGAATACGATTGTATTGGGCAGGGATTTGTCTCAAGATTTTTATCTCAAACCAATCAAAAAAGTATTTACGAGTCAACATGTGATCTCATCCAATAATCTGATAGAACATGAGATTGATAAATTACATATTTTGGATGAGAAACTTTTTGCTCTATGAAAAGTATTGAACCTTTCAAGAATATTGAAGCCTACCAACTATCTAGAGCAGTTGGACAATTTTATTACATATAATGGTCATTATAATCCAAAATTTGAATATAATCGACCGAGTGACAAAAAACTAGCTTCCGTGCACAGACAGATCAAAAAATTGCAGGAAAATTATTTTGATTATGCACATGGTCTCAAGAGCGGTTTTGCCAATCTGTTTTTGGACAAAGCAAATGAGCTGATCCACAAACATGATCTAGTCCTGGCATACAAACATCAAAATTATGATGAGATATTGTTGGCAAATCAAAAACTATTTGGAACATTGAATCAAGATCTGATAAAAAAGTCTAAGCTCATGATATTTGAACATCAAAATGATGATGTGAAACTGGGTCGTACACTTAGATCACTAGAGATCAGAGAGTATGTGTTGTCGTACCTCAAGCAGCAATGATACACATGAGTGGAGGTATTTTTTGATACCAATACCACCGCGAGATTGACGATTTTTAGAAATTCCAAAAAGATTGTAGTCAAGATATTGCAGTGAGTTCAGTTTAAGGAAAAAGATCTCCAGGCGACGCTGGCCCACGAAGTAGATGTACATATCAGAAGACGAAAAAATGGACTGCTGTCATGATGGCATATATTGCGTAACGGTACTGCTCATTTTCTCGCTCACGAAGAGTGACTGGCAGTACTAGAATGAAACACAAAACTCCCTGCAGAATATGTCAAAAAATGAATGTACTACAAATACTACCTACTAGATATAGCTGGAAAAAACGATTTTGCATATATTGCTGGAGTGTATAGATCATTGAGGTGATATACCCTGAGATGAGCATTTCAATGAACTCTGAGAGTAAAAAAATGAATACAAGACACCTGACTGATCAATCCTGGTAGTGTATACCTCAAAGAAAAGGTCTATCTAGATGGCTATACAGATATCAACAACTGGATAGCTTGATGAGGCAACAAAGAGGATTTGATGGTGGGGAAGGTGAAGGTTGGTGATTTGGACTATGTATAAATTGACATAAAATAAATTGACATATATTACATTAATATATATAATATATACATATATTTATTATATAGCAACATTTTAATGGAATCATATTTAAATGAATTAAAAGAAATTGTCTGACTATATAGTATGCCTATATATGGCATTATCTCCAATAAGAGGCATTTTTTTCTAGATGGTGAACTTGATGATTTTGAAATCGGTGTCGAGAGACTTAAAAATTATCAATCAGATTTGTCTGCATTGAAATCATCTGTAGAGCATGACAACTCTCTATGCGATTCTGAAAAAAAATTAGTAATTTTAGGTATTCAATATTATCTTAATGAGACTAAAATGTTCCAACATGCATTACCTCTTGAGGCAGATAAACTTGGACTTATTAACTTGAATCGCAAAGAAAAAGAAAAATTAGTTGCTTTAGTTAGATCTTCAGAAGATGAGTTGTACTGACCGAGAATATCTGATTCTCCCAAAGAATTAAAGTATGTTATTTCTTATTTAGACTCATTATATAATCAGAAGAAAAACTTACTAGATAGAAAAGATAGAGATATTTTTCTAGAATTTTTACAATCCAAAAGAAAATACGTAGATCCATCTTTAGACTTTTGATCAAAAGAAAGATTTGAATGACATATGATTCATAGGGACGATTATTGTAGATGTTTTGAGTTATTACTATGATTTTATGATATACAGTGATGGGAAGTTGTGGTTGAAGAGAGATGAAATATGGCAGTTAGTTCCAATATGAAAAAGATATTAATACCTGACGATCCATCTTATGAGTATCTAAGTCTACTGAGGGTGTGTGAGTTATTTGCTCATGAGATAGAAAGGCATGTAATTTCCGCCACAAATTCTGAAAAGACTACAAAGTGAAAATTGTGAGCATATATTAAAACTGAAGAGTGACTGGCTATGAATAATGAAAAATTTGTAGCATGAGATTTTGACTCTATTGATTTAACTCCAACAGTTCATCATATAACAACATATATTGGTGAGCAGTGCACATCAAGAGAATCCTTTGATATGATTAGAATATATAAACAGCTCGAAGATAAGCTAAATATTAAAGATGCAAGTGAGTTTGCTAGCAAAAGAATTAAAAGAATAAAACGTTTTTATGCAAACGAACTGCCTTGAGCTATGAGAAAGGATGCTTCTTACCGAAGATGACTTTTAGAAATATTTACCTTTTTTAAAAGTCATAATGATATAACTTCTGATGACTTTAAAAGAATTTTGAATAGAGCATATTCTGGAAAAACGCCTAGTGATTTATTTATGGATAGAGAGTATGTGTTTGATGATGTAAAATGATTAATACTTCCTCATTGGGTGTGAAGGTATTTGTATAGAAAAATTAGTAATTTAAATCAATGAACTATCACTTTGAATACTTCAAAGCTTTCTTATAAGAAGAAAAAGACGATGAAAGAAATATATGATATTTTATCTAAGAGATAGATTGCTATGCCGTTATGACTTAATTATGGATATCAAAATATTGGAGATTCTAGATTGTTACAAAATTATATTTATCTCCTCAACAAAGATGAGCAGTCTTCTATCAAAGACATTCAAAAGCATATCTGTCGTCATATAGATGATGGCAAACTTCTCAATATGCTCGAGTCTCCTGAGACGCTCCCGAGATTTGAAGATCCTGTATTGCAGGATATACTGCTTGCGGCGTATCCTTATGAGGTACTGATGAAATTTAAATGACAGGATGTGCAAAACAATGTGCAGACCAATCATCAGCTGATCTGATACTTCAATCAGTTTTTTAAGATTGATTATATGGCTGAGCTGGACACATATTGCAATGAATGCAATAGAGAAGCTCTCCAGCAGACCTTCCTTACTCACGAAAAATGAAGATACGAGGATGTCCAGAAGGCGACGTGACTATTTTTTGATTTTGTGTATGCTTTGTTTGATGAGCAGGGGTATGATGATGAGATAGCAGGACTCCAACAATTTGTAAAAAACAATCTGATCGTAACATACACGCCTGGCATATCTGGCAATACCGATCCATCTGGTGATACGGTAGTAGTAGAGGTCGGCAACAATACCTATACAACCTTATTTCATGAGTTGGTCCATGCAACCAACAGATACTTTAGATTTGATTATTTTGAATGAAATGAGCACATTGTATGCTATGACAAGATGACGCAGACCAACGAAGGTTTATCAAATTTTGTGGCATATCATCTGATGGATAGCATGATAGCACAGGATCTGAGTAGTATAGATCAGCTAGATGCAGAGCCGATTTTCTTTTCTATGTATATAGATATCTATGCGACCTTACGCGAATTTGGCTCCAACGATAGGCATCACAATTATGACCTTGTGCATCAACAGCTCAAAAAATTTGAATGAGATCTTCTCACTGACGTGAAAGCAAGATTTTACTATGAGAGATTTTACAAATTCTTTCACTATGATCAGCATGAGTATTTTTATCCCAAAGAGATGATGTACTATCTGGGATATCACAAGACGGTAGATATGTTTGCTACCTCAGATCACAAGAGACAGCTGCTTGCTGATTGTTTGCTTGGTAAGATATGTCTTTAATCACTGTGAGAGACATGTGAGTATCGATATGTTTTTTTTACTGTCAGGTCAGAAGAATTTTTGCTCACTCAAGTAAGCGACAAATCAGATGAACGTCATTTATCATTAGTTTCTCTGTTTTATGCCTATCCAGATCCATCCGAGTCGATATCAGGTATTATGAGAGGAGTTTTCCAAACCATATTTTGCGAAGATCAAACAATCATTGATCGATAAAAAAACCGCTGGAGAAGTTTTGTATCCTACATCACAGAAGATATTTGCTGCGTACGATTTGACTCCGTTTGATGAGGTGCAGGTAGTGATATTGGGGCAGGATCCCTATCATGGTCCAGGTCAGGCACATGGGCTCTCATTTAGTGTACCAGACGAGATCACCAAGCTCCCTCCATCGTTGAAAAATATCTTCAAAGAGGTGGAGAGCGATATATGAACGCCCATACCCACATCTGGCAATCTCAGCAGACGAGCACAGCAGTGAATATTGTTGCTCAACTCTGTACTTACTGTCACTGCCAGATATCCTGCTTCTCATAGCGGTGTATGACGAGAACAGTTTACAGATGCGACCATACAGGTACTCTCAGATCAGAGAGAGTGACTCGTGTTTCTCCTGCGAGGCAAGTTTGCTCAGAGCAAGACTGAGCTGATCGATCAGTCCAAGCATCTTGTGCTGCAGACCACGCACCCCTCACCTTTTTCTGCATACAAATGATTTAACGGATGTAAGCATTTTTCTCAGACAAACTCTTATCTAGAATCAAAGTGAAAATCATCAATACAGCGATAGTATGGTTATCACACACCAGTATTTTTTGCTTGTAAATCGTTTCTACAACACTATCGTGGTGCGTACCGCTTTGGATTTTGCAAACACATGCAACGATTTTTGAGATATTTTTTAAGTGTTTTGTTGGCTGTACTATGAGTACAGTGACTGATTTCGTATGCGTATACACCCAAATACACCGATACTCAGACTGCAAGTCTGCTCAACGAGAGGGTAGATAGCATCATCGCTTCAGATCCTGATCGTGCAGAGTCTATCTATACGCAGCTGCAAGATTTGTATACTACATTGGATCTGAGTGTGGTCGCGCCGTGGAAGGTACGAGTGCTGGGCGAGATGATAGTGCATATAGAGTCGACATATATCTCTCCAGGTGAGAGATATGATTTTGCCAGCGATGATTCTGTGACCAAATTTGTGACCAGAGATACGCCTTATACATATCTAGAGTATTTGCCTGCTGATCTTGAGATATTGTATCCCTCGGATACCATACAGATAGCTCATAGCCCCAACTCCTATCATACGATCAGATCAGTCATTGCTGAGCCACTCCAGGAGCTGGCTGCTGCATATACCCAGCGTTTTGGTATACCGCTCAAGATCAATAGTGCTTGGAGGTCTTTTGAGTCTCAGAGAGATGATTTTACTCAGCAGTGTAGAGATGCCTATGTATGTGCTTACGCTGGACATAGCGAGCATCAGAGCTGACTTGCTGTAGATATCAGCGGTATGTTTGGCGACAACTATGCTTGGATGAAAAACAATGCACATCTGTACGGTTTTCATCAATCATACCAAAAATGATTTGAAATCGATCACTATCATAGAGAAGATTGGCATTGGAGATATCTGGGTGTAGGCCTTGCTACAGAGCTATATACTACGGGGCAGACGTTTACGGAGTGGTATGAAGGTGGTGATATTGACAAATAGTATTGACTTTACAATAATATTATATATACTAATTTAGCTCGTGTTCTTTAATAGAAAAAAAGAATCGCTTTGTGGTGTAACTACAGAGTAACGAGTTTTTTTATAAATAAATTAAATCACTAAAATCAAAACCACAATATGATTATACGTAACAAAAAAATTGCCGTAGTTTACAGAAATAATGACTTATTTGATGCTATTATTGATAGTGTATTAGCTCTTGCTCCTGAGGGAGTTGAAATCACCAAACATGTTATACCCAAAGGAGATGAGATGAATTCAGAAAGTGCTCAAAAAGTTCTTGGAGAAGTATTCGAACAGGTGAAAAATGGAGCAAAGATATTTCCTGATGATACATGTCGCAAAGAAATACAATTTTATAGCTGGAAAGACAGGTTTTTATCACTATGCAAGGATGGGGATATAAAAGAAGAATTATTTTCCATTAATCACAGAACTGGCTACCGCAGTATTGATGATGTTCTATCATTCGGTATCAAGCAGTCAATTGGATCCAATGCAGAGCTTTCATACCGTAAGATTGCAGATCTTATTTTGCCAAACAGAAAGTCGATTTGTGTAATAGTAGATCATTTAGCTGATCACTATAATGCTAAAGAGATCGGACTTAAGTTACGTGATGTAGAAGATCGAATTAGTCCGATCAAACAGTTTCTTTTGAGTAATTTTACCAATGAGAATGTTGTATTTAAGGAATTGGAAAATGCTGAAGAAGAGATCAGTAACGATGAGGTATTAATAGTTGTAGATCGACATGTGAAAGAGTTTGTCTCTGTTCACAATAATGTTATGTTACTACCATTTGACAGTGCTTTGTATAAGATTATTTGTGACAACCTACTGAATTTAAATTTAAATTTTGAGACTCAGCACTTTGGGAATAAGTTTTTTAATTACTTACCTTGGTGTGGCGGTCGTCTGAAATAAGATTTGAAATTCATTGTGTATTGTTAGCGTCCAGGTTTGCCTGGATGCTTTTTTCTTTAAAGAAATTTTGCATTGTAATTATCATACATATATTTACATATACTATATATTATATGTAATACATAATGATTAAACATATCCTCCTCAATGGTATCTACTACGGCAGCTATGCTTTCGCTTTTTTTGTATTTTTGATCTTTTTGAGGAAGTTGTTGAGAGGGAGGATATTGGGACTGGTGTTTTGGTGAGGCGTGTTGTGATTGTTTGTGTGGGTGAGGTGGGTAGAGCCGCAGCAGATAGTAGTACAGGAGACAGTGATAGATGCGTGATGGGAGCAGGATATCGTACTGATAGCGGATATGCATCTGGGTATCTACAAAGATGAGCGCTACCTCTATAGGGTAGTAGATCAGATCAATCAGCTAGAGGACATAGATGTAGTGATGATCGCTGGAGATTTTACCTATGAGCCGACTGATATTTCTGCAGGTGCTTTTGAGCAGTTGTTTCGTCCATTATCATATATTGATGTGCCTGTGTTGGCAGTGCTGGGAAATCATGATGTAGAAACTCCAGGACAGCTGATGAGACAAGAGCTCGTGCAGGCACTGGATGCTCATTGAGTTATATTTTTGCAAAATGATCGTTTTTTGCTGGGAGATACTATCGTGGTATGACTGGGGTCACATATGGCTGGAGAAGATCAGGTATCGTTGCTAGATACCTATGATAGCAGTGAGCGTATCATCGTCCTCACACACAATCCTGATACCGTCAGCTCATATCGCAATGATAATGCTGATATTACATTGGTAGGACATACACACTGTGGACAGATCAGACTGCCTTGGGTACATGAGTATGTGCGTCCATATACCTATCCTGTAGTGGGAGATTTTGATTGCGGTTTGGTGCAACATGCGTATACCCAGTTGTATATCACTCCTGGTCTATGAGAGGTGCTGTTGCCGATGAGATTTCGCAATCCACCTACGATAGACATTTTGCGTCTTAGATAATAGATTATGCGTTTATTTCATACTGACTTTGACCTGCAAAGCAAAGTACTGACCATATCAGAAGAACGCGTGCTCAAGCACGTGAAGGTTTTGAGGATGAAGGAGTGAGATGAGATGTGGGTGCAAAATACGTTTGATGATGTGACGATCAGGTATGTATGCACCATCTCAGATATATCCAACAAACTCATCACCTGTGACGTCATCAGCTCATCACAGCAAACAAAAACTGACTGACCCGGTATGCTCGTATGATTACCAAACTCAAATGACAAGCTCCATCTTATTGTCCAAAAACTGACAGAAATAGGAATACATGATATAGTGTTTTGGAAAAATGATCGATCACAATGACAAGATATATCTGTAAAAAAAATGTCAAAATTGTGTAAAATATCTTTGGAAGCACTAGAGCAGTCCAATGGTTGGCATATGCCAGATATCTCACAAGTGACCAATATGCACGAACGAGTAGTGGGCAAAGAATTGGTGTTGTTTGATTTTGATGGAGACACACCATCGTCGATGCATGGTATCCCGACAGATAGACTCTATGGTGTGGTCTGACCAGAGGGGCATTTTTCTTCTCGTGATTATGAGACGATTGGCTTTCAAATAGTAAAAAAACTCACCATATGAGATGCCATCCTCAGGACTGAGACGGCAGCGATCGTATGATGATGGATCCTCCAAAATTTGACCTAAAACGATACGATCAGTATACTAGAGAGAGTAATTTACTCTCTAATAATTATTGATGAAAAAGAATCTACTTGGTATGGTATTGTGAGCAGTATATCTGGTTCTATTTTTGGTGATAGGATTGTTTGTGTGGAGATTGCAATCCAATCTAAATAATGTCACGACACAGCTCCACGAAGTGTCTCAACAAGCTCAAAAGGCTGAGCTTGCACTCTCCAAGTATGAAGCATCTCACGGTGCGGCAGAGATTGAAATATCTCAGCTCAAATCCACTATCGACACACTTAGCGATCAGCTTGCTGAGCAAGATAGGTTGGTGCAGAGTATTGGATTGCAGATCAGTCAGTAGTGCACAAGATTTTTAGATAAGGAGATTTTCAGATTTTTGAAATTTGAAGTTGGATAATTGAGCCTGCCCGAGAGGTGGGTTTTTTTGTGGTTTTGGTTTTGCACTAGGAGATCATATTGGTATACAGTAGGTAGATATGATCAAAAAACTTCTTAAGAAATTACAAAGTACAGTATATACTTTTCTCGATCAAGATACTTTTGAGATGATGGAGAGATTTTTGTGATGGTTCGAAAAGCAAATACGTATTCATTTTTCTGCTAAATTGGGCGATTTTTATCCCAAAAAATGAGATATCTATATTGTTGATTTGTGACGGAATGTATCTTCAGAAATCGGAAAAAACAGACCTTGTATAATTTTTAGTCACAAAAAAATGAACCATGGTGATGGATTGATAGTGATACCAATGAAGACCTATAGGTGAAAAATCCGAAAGAAGTGACATATTTTGATCAGAAAAGATGAGAGTAGGGGTGTACTGAGAGACAATATTATTGATGTATCACAAATGAGATATGTATCCAAAAAGAGAATTACCTCAAAAAAGATTTGAGTATTGGATGATGAAATTGTGGCTAGTATAGAAAATAAGATTCTATATATTTTTGATATACAAAAAAAGTAGATCCACGTGGGATCTACTTCCAAAAGAACCTCACTCTCAATTACTTGATCGTGGGCAGTATAGTACAAGACCATACCAATACAACAACTATACTAAAAAATAATTATTTTGCAACATTATCTTACTATATTATGAATCAATTTGAACTCACCGAATCCATTCTCCAGTATCGAAAAGAAAACGATAGTTTTCAAAAATCTATCAGCACGAGATCTGATCAGATGCAGTGGAAGTTTTTTGATGGGCCGCCGTTTACGAGTGGGGATCCGCATTATGGTCATCTGCTGCAGTCTACCGTCAAGGATATGATGCCGAGACGGATGACGATGCGTGGGTATCAGGTGCATCGCAAACGATGATGGGACTGTCACGGTATCCCAGCCGAAAACTTTGTAAACAAGAAGCTGGGTATCACGTCCAAAAAACAGGTAGAAGAAGAATTTGGATTGCAAAAATATGTCGAGGAATGTCGTACGATGGTCTGAGACGTCAATGACAATCGAAAACGATTTGTGGATCATCTGTGACGCTGGGTGGATATGGACAATGCATATTTTACTATGCACAATGAGTATATGGAGTCAGTGATACATCTGTTTGCTGATCTATATCACAATAATCTGATCTACAAGTGATTCAAAGTATTGGGGTATTCGCGATCTCTCGGGACAGCACTATCCAACTCTGAAATAGCTGAGTGATATATGGATAGGCAGGATCCGGCAGTGACGGTCAAACTGCGTTTGACAGAAACAAGAAACAAGAAACTAGAAACAAGAGATTTTGAAACAACAGAGGATGGATATGGAGAAGTGACTTTATGAGTTCTTAGAAAAGAGGACAAAATACTTATGGTATATGATACCAGATCATGAAAGCGATTTATTCCTTGAGGAAAAGTAGATACTGGTGAGACGCTAGAGCAATCTATAACTAGAGAATTGTTTGAAGAGATATGAATTGCTGTTACTTCTACAAAACTACTGTGAAAGACGAAAGTCCCTCATCACAACAAATTGCGACGTCTTAATTGTCTAGAATGTGAATATACTTGAGAGTTTGAAAACAAAGAACCAGAAAAGCAGTGAGCAATAGCATGGATCAGTAAAATAGAATCTGATAATGAGCTATGATATGCAATCAAAATAGAGCCAATCTGAGAAGAATCAAGTATCATTGCTGATGTAGAGCAGTTTCAGTATGATTTTGCTGATTTTCTTATGATAGCTGAAGAAAAATACCATCCTGATATGGTAGATGCCCCGATCTCCATGCTTGCTTGGACTACTACACCATGGACCTTACCAAGCAATATGTTTGGTGCAGTAAATAATGATGTGGTGTATGTAGTAGTATTTGATCTCAACGAAAAAGAGTACTATATACTGGCGAAATGATTGCTTAGTAAGTATTACAAAGATCAAAATGATTATATATTGACCTATCAAATAAAGTGAAATCATTTTGTTTGACTCTCTTACGAGCCACTATTTGACTACTATTACAAAGCTCCAGACATAGATCAGAAGTACCATAGTGAAGTCCACAAGATATTGCATGCGGATTTTGTGACTGAGGATAGTGGAACTGGTATTGCTCATGAGGCGCCAGCTTTTGGTGAAGATGACTACAATCTTGTGATGAGTATCTTGCCAGCTCAAGAAGCAAAAGAACGACTCTTCAATCCAGTCAATGATCATGGAGAGTTTACTGATGAGGTGTCAGATTTTGCTGGGAGAAATGTGATAGATACCAACAAGGATGTGATCAAACATCTCAAAGAGAGAGGACTGCTCGTCAAGCAAGAAACCATAAACCATAGCTATCCACACTGTCCTCGCACCAAAGAACCGATCATCTATCGTGCGATGGAGAGTCGATTTGTCAAAGAAAAAGACCTAACCACCAAGTCGCTACCGCTCGCTGATGAGATCAATTTTGTGCCATCCGAGATCAAAAAAAGATTTACCAATGGTTTGGGTTCAGCTCCAGATTGGAATATTTCCAGAAGTAGATTTCGATGAGCACCGCTGCCTGTATGGGAATGCGAGTCAGTAGACTGTGAGGAGAGGCAGGTATATGGTAGTATAGCAGATATCGCTGAGGCGAGCGGTCAGGAGGTCACCGATCTCCATAGACCATATATAGATGATATTACTATCCCTTGCGCATGTGGTGCGACGATGAGGAGGGTGCCAGAGGTATTGGATTGCTGGTTTGAGTCTGGGAGTATGCCGTATGGGCAGGATCACTATCTCAAATCTCACAATCCAGACCAGATATCAGACAGTAATTTTGCCGCTGACTTCATAGCAGAAGCACTTGATCAAACCAGAGGTTGGTTTAGAGCATTGCACGTGCTGGGTACAGCATACACGGACAATATCGTGTACAAAAACGTCGTGGTAACCTGACTGATCTTGGCAGAAGATGGCAAAAAAATGTCAAAATCGTTGCAAAATTATCCCGATCCGAGATGATTGTTCGAAAAGTATGGATCTGATACATTTAGACTCTATATGTTGTGATCTCCAGTGATGAGAGGTGAGCCATTTAGATTTATTGAACAGTGAGTAGAGCAGGTGCTCAAGGATTTTGTGATACCAATACAAAACGTGTGGAATTTTTTCAAAACATATGCGAGTGTAGATGGATGGAAAGATGATGGGACGGAGATATATATGATGAGACATGCAGCCAAGGATGCAGCAGAAGATGTAGAAGATGCTCATATTGGGTTGAGTGATGCGTGAAAACAGCAGCTCAAAGATCCAAAATTTGTAGAATCAGTTGTGAGGATATCTCCAGATATTATTATCACATCACCTTGTGAGCGCACTACTCAAACAGCATTGGCATGTCAATCAATACTCAAAAAATTTGCCAATAAGGATGTGGAGGTGAGAGAAGTAGAGAGATGTTCGATCTGATCTGATACTGCTGGATATATGATGCAAGAGCTTGTGGGTATGTCCCAACGCGTCTTGGTCATCAGTCACAAACCTATCATCAAAGAGATCTGATATACATATTTTTGAGATACAGCCAAACCGCTTTTGTTGGATTATACCGAAATCATCAAACTTCCTACCACACCTATACACAATGAGCTAGATCAACGAATCCTCTCAGAGTTGTACACAATGATGTGAGAGCTGGATACTCAGCTAGAGGGCTACCATATAGAGTCAGCTACCAAGTCGTTGATGTGATTTATGGATAAGCTAACCAATCGATGGCTCAGGAGGAGTAGGAGGAGATTTTGGGCTGAAGGTCTAGATAAAGACAAACAGGCTGTATACTGGACGCTCCGAGAAGTATTGAGTATCTATCTCAAGCTAGCTGCACCATTTGCACCATTTGTGACTGAGTGGGTGTGGCAGGAGATGAAACAATTTAGAATTCAGAATTCAGAATCATGAACTCAGAGTATACATTTGGAATATCGACCAATACATAGTGACAAATATATCAATTCCGATCTCTCACAAGAAATTACTCACGTAAGAAAAATCATCAAATGAGCGATGTATCTCAGAGCAAAACATCAGATCAAAGTGAAGCAACCCTTGCAGGAGTTGAAATTTGGATTTTAGGTGACTGTCATCTCGACCGCAACGAAGTGTAGTGGAGAGATCTTATGTATAGAGAGCTGAAGTCGCAATTTGTGTCTTCAATTTTTTAGTTATGTCTCGCTTATAACTTCATGAGATTCCACATCGCATATACTCTAAGCTCATACTTCGCTTGAGTCTATCCGCACCCCAAGAGTATTTCCTGCGGGCATTCTGAATGACGTATTGTTGATTATATTTTTTACAAATTGCAACTAAAAATCAACTAAAAGCTCAAAGTATCCAAGTACTCTACTACTATCTCTAGTGACACTTCCGTGCCCATATCTTCTTGGAGCTGTGTTTTTCGTTGTTGCATCTTGTCGCTTAGCTGATCTGGACTTGCGGTGGTAGTGATATTGAGTGCAGCAAGTATTTTTGGTCTTCTGGTGGGATTTTCATCATCAGTGATATATATTATATCGAGATTGTTTATATGTGTCTCTTTGGCAAAACTCGTATCAAAAGATTCTTTGACCAGTTCTAGGTCTTGATCTTTTTGCTGTTTCACTTTTTCTGGTTCGGTGTAGTTGTCTATCCGATCGATTTGGATGATATCTATGAGATCTTCCCTATCCTGGAGATAGTCATATATCTTGGCCTCAAACTCTTGTTTGTTACTGATCTTGATCTCGGTATATAGGTTGAGTACAGCAAACCTCTTGGTATCCTTAAAATAATCGATACTGATAATGGTTACCTTGTCTTCATACAGTACATTGAGATATTCTTGAGTTCGTTGACGCAATTTTTGTTCTGGAGAGAGTTGTTTGGCTTCTTGCTTGGTAACAGTGGTGACTGGCGTGATCGATACATCCAGTGCCACATCTCTGTTGAGTTGCGTTGCTAGCTCTTTGCTCAATATTTCTTTGGTAGTGTCAGTGATGGATCATAGTACGGATTGCGGTGCTTTGATAGAGAGTGATATGTTTCTTGTGTTGTTTTGTGTGTCATAATTTAGGCTTTCTATGCTGATTTTTTTGTCAATATCACTCAAAAACTTTGCCGTAGTTCTATTGATAATGTTTTGTGTGCGGATGTCTTTGGTGATAGTGATGAGTGAGCTTCACAATGGGATAGTGAGCAGCGCTAGCATTATTCATACAAATCATATATTTTTCATAGATCTTTTGAGGTCATCTGCTTGATTTGGAGAAAATCAAAAAACATAAAAAATAATGATCCCAGCGATGATGATTGCTACCAAGTTGGTCAAAAACAGGACGGTACTACCCCATCCGATACTCCAGCTCCCAAATGCGATCCCAATACCTATCACCCCTAGAGGCGGTACCAATGACGCTGCCATAGCGACACCTGCCAGACCTGCTGACATTTTTTTGTATCATAGAGCCAAAAACGCTACGAGTCCTGATGCAAAAGCTATACCAAGATCTACAAGTGTGGGTTGGGTCCTAGAGGCGATTTCATTGGTCACTTGCGTGAGCGGTATGAGTCGTGTCAGCACAAATCACAACGCGACTCATCCACCTATACTTAGGAGCAACAAACGCAACGATTTGCCAAATAATTTTTGATTTCATGTGGCAATTGCAAATGCAACACCCTGTATAGGTCTCATAATAGGTGCAATCAGCATTGCTCAGATCACTACGGGAGTAGCATCTATGAGGAGTCAGAGTGTAGCCACCACGATAGACAAAAACATCTGACTCCGATACTCCAGCGACGTCTCCACATCGTCTATCATGGACTGAGCGATATGCTCTTTGACCTCTCCATCCAGATCTCGGATAGCTATTTTTTCTATGATTTGCGGAGTGTTTTCCATATGTATGAGATTTGAAAAGATAAGATTTTTTGATTTTTACAATATCGTTTGTGGTATATTGTTATACTGACTGCAACTAAGGATCTCGGGAGATAGTTTTGATAACTTCGTCACGAGATTCTTCATTTTGTTTCACTGTATTCAGGATAACGATTTGCTCGAGATTTTGCTTGCTTACATATCCAATATACATATATTATTCAAAATCTGTACTTTTATCAACTAATCAGCTTGACATGTGGAGTAGTAACTGATTTTGGAATATTGCACTCCTAGCTTTGGGCATTGGTCTGGCTGCGCTATCGTTTGGTGTATTTAGATCTACTGATACGTTTTTGGCACGTGTGGCAGGACCGGATAGTAGGATAGTCGCAGAGAGATCGCAGAGCAACTTCTGAGTATCATCATTTGATGGTGCGATAGTGAGTTACACAGACGAGTGAGGAGACACGACTGAGTATGTAGGAGATGAACAGATAGTTGATTTTTGTATTGATGTATTGGGTAAGTAGTTTTCGATTTAATTATTAACTTTCAATGAATAGAAATAGGGCTTTTATCATACTAATTCCTCTAGCTGTATTTGGCTTTTGAATATCATATTCCTTTGATTATTCATGCGATCCAGTAGATGTAGAAACTATGTATGATATATCAGATAATATTTATATAGCAAATATTAAATGAGAGAGAGTTATGTCTGAAAATATTGAAAATAATATTAAAACAACAAAATCAGAATACGATATAGAGATTCTCAAGAATTTGAAATGAAAGAAAAAGAGCTGATTATATATTTCTTCATATAGGTCTGAACAGTGATTTTATACTGAAAGATCGGTGAGAGAGTGAGGAATATATTTAATTTATTGAGAGT
Organism: Candidatus Absconditabacterales bacterium; assembly: GCA_937930555.1. Lineage (GTDB taxonomy): Bacteria > Patescibacteriota > Gracilibacteria > Absconditabacterales > Absconditicoccaceae > JAHDCT01. Next base: position 15,799 of record CALHCH010000022.1, read on the forward strand.
CATTTCATGGTTTGTGCCCAACAAATGCGAGAATAGCAGAATTGAATGACTATAAACATCTTGATATATATAAGTACATAAAGAGATCGGATAGCGTGCTATATAATTTAAGTATAAAATTTCAGCTGTGGATTCAAAGTCAGATCAATCAGGTTGAGCAGCATGATAACCTTAGTATAAAGAAAAAATTATATTGACTGTTCCTTGGTTGTGAGAAATTACTCTCAGACGAGTGTTGAATTGTCTCTAAGGAATGTGTGCTACAAAATGATGAATGTCGTAAGAGAAAGATAAAACATACTAATGAAGATAGTCAGAAGGAGTGATGATTTGTTCCTGCAGAGAAAATTGATTAATTTATTTTGATATTTGAAATAATGGCAAATCTAAAAACGATAAAATCTAAGATAAAATCAGTCTCCAATCTCAAGAAGATAACGAGAGCACTGGAGGTAGTGAGCACTGTGAAACTCCAAAAACTCAAGGATCAGGCGGATTCCCTCAAGTCTTACCTAGTAGATCTGATGACGATCGTGAGTACGGTAGGGCAGTATCATGCGATATTTGCAGATCAGAAGGACATAGGGAGTAGCAAAACACTCGCAGTGGTATTTACTTCTGAGAGAGGTCTGTGCGGTGGACTAAACTCTAAACTCCTGAGAAAAGTGAGTAAGGATACCAAAGAAAAAGAGGTGGAGTATTTTGTGATAGGCAAAAAATGAATGGAGTACTTCAAGAGAGTAGGGGCGACGCTTGTATGATCATTGAATATATGAGACAATTTTAGCGAAGCAGACCTACTTCCATTGTTTACGTTTTTTGATACGGCATTGGCGTCTGGAGCATATGGAGAAGTGCAGCTCTACTTCAATTATTTCAAAAACAGTATCTCACAAATACCCACGAGTGTAGAGCTATATCCATTTAGACAGGAGTCGTTTGAGATGTTTCTCTCAGATATAGATGTGGAGATGACTCCACCGGAGCTAGGCAACAAAGACCTGATGATAGAGCCATCGGTAGATGAGTATATGATCGAGCTTCGCAGACAGATCAGAAATTTTGTGATCTCATCGGCATTGGTACAAAACAAAACTGGTGAACATGCAGCTCGTATGATAGCCATGAAAAACGCAAAAGACAATGCTACAGAATTTGCAAAATCACTAAAATTATCGTTTAATAAAGCTCGTCAGTGAGCGATCACGCAAGAGATATCCGAAATCGTAAGTGCAAAAATCGCGATAGAGAACTAGAGATATTTTTATATCCTATGTGTCATGTTACTTACTTCATTTTTGGGAGCAAATATTGTAGAACACAAAAAGTGTAACGAGCAAAATACATCTCATTATGAGATACCGGATGTATTGACTATAGAGGTATCTGTACCAAGTTCTGTGCTCAAATGAGAAGCGTTTGTGAATAACTACAAAGAGACCATATCACTTTTGTTGGAAGAAAATGCTTGTGAAATCAAACAGAGAAATCATTCTTTTTGAAGAACTCAGATTTATATTGTCTCTTCAAATAGAAAACGTATCGTGAAGGCACTAAAAACCTTAAAAGATTTTGGTAAATACAAGTGATGAGAAGTGATCCATATGTAAAGTAGAACAAAAAATGAATCATACAGCTGAACTACTATTTGCTTATTCCAAAGATCCTATCGCAAAGTATGTGATGGAGATTTTTGATGTATCTATGGAGCAGGAAAATACGGTATGTGGCGATAAGATCACTGTGTATATGAAAATCATAGACACAAAAATCGCCGAACGATCACGAGATGGTCCTGCTGAGATGCAGACTACGGCAGCAGCAAGTATGCTCGCGGAGGAGATACAGTGAGTAGATATACAGACTATACTCACTCGAGATTATGAATTTATAAAAAACCTCTGACTCGAGCTGAGTCCGAGACGTCGCAGGTCAGGCGTGACCGCACTCCTAGCCACCAGAAACGCACTCCACTTATGGTTGGATGATGGCGTGGTGGATGGGTATGAGGATTTGTTGTAGAGTTATGCTGCTAGATTGTCGCTAAAATAGCTATCCTGCTGATCATCTATTGAAGCTTCTTTCATTTCCAAAGAGTCCACCACTTTTTCTAATTCATCTACAGGCATATCATTCAAGACCTTGGGATCGATATCCAATTCTTCAAATATATCTTTTTTGAATTTTCTTACCTTTTTTTGACTTTTTTCGGAGCGAAATTCTGATTCTCAAAATCCTAGATTTTCATTATAGGTTTTAGCTAGATTTTTTCACATAGTAATAACATTGAAAGATAAATACCTCACTAGTATAAAAAAACAACTCTCTCCTGTCAAATTTCTTCATACTTTTTCTGGATCTTTCGTTGATAGCGGGATGTAGATAGGTACTATAATGACGTTTGTGAGAGTATTTTTGTTATTTTTTGTATTATATCATATGTTGGATATACAGGACTTGAAAGTAAGTGTAGAACAAAAAGAAGTGCTGCAGTGAGTATCGCTGCAGTGTGCACCAGGCCAAAACTACTGCATCCTGGGCAAAAATGGATCGGGTAAATCATCGCTGGCTATGACGGTGATGGGACATCCTAGCTACGAGGTAAGTGGCGGGACGATCACGCTGGATGGTGAAGATATCCTAGAGATGGAGCCAGATGAAAGAGCTCAGGCTGGGATATTTCTAGCGTTTCAATCCATCCCTGAGGTCAAGGGCGTCAAGCTATTTGAGTTTCTTCGTACTATATACAATGCACGTTGGGAGAAAAAAGAAAGCTTCGTATCATTCAAAAAAATCATCATCCCACATATGGAAGAACTCGGGATAGACAAAGAATTTCTTTGGAGGGATTTGAATGTATGATTCTCTGGATGAGAGAGGAGAAAAATTGAGATACTCCAGCTCAAGATATTAGAACCCAAATATATCCTCCTAGATGAAGTGGATAGTGGATTGGATGTGGATGCGTTTAGGTCGGTAGCGACACTGCTCCAGCAGGTAAACAATGACGATAATACCTTTATCGTGATTACCCATTATTTTGCGATATTGGAGTATCTGGAGATAGACAAGGTATATGTATTGCAAGATGGTCAGATCGTGAGAGAGTGAGGCAAGGAAGTTGCTGATGAGATACAGGCAGAGGGATTTGGTGAGTAATGTTATTTTATTGTTTATATTATATATTATGAAACAATTGGTAATTCTTATGTGAGTGTTGATTAGTATCGGCACCATCCAATGATTTAATCTACCATCTCCTGTGACGTCAGATACTTACGAACCTCTATGAGAATCTGTGTCTGGTGCTGCAGATACTCAGCCTATGCTGACGATCACGCCAGTACCTCTCCCTGATGCACTGATAGTAGAGGGTGATGCTGTAGAGATCTATGCAGAGCCAGCCATAGCTGTAGCACCAACCATCAATATGGTATATCCAGTAGAGCCATATCCTATCAAAGCATTGCCTACGCCGCCACCATTTCCTATGGAATTGGGAATGATAGATCTTCCATACTATGGATGAGGGAGTGAGATGGAGTCATACTTTTATCAGTTTTGTGAGTCCAGTACTGATGAGTATGCCTGTAGTAGATATGGAGATATTGTCTTGAGACTCTCACCCAAGGTGCAGGAGTTGGCTATATTGATACAAAACTCTTTTGATGAAGACAAGCAAGAAGATATCAAATGGATGATTAGAAATATCATAGAACAAAAATTTTATGAGGTATCAACCGAAAAATCTAAATTTACTATCTCATATGTATGGATCGCACTCCAAGAATATCTGTACGAAGAAGACGTGGAAGACATAGGTAGTCGACTCTGAGATGCTATCACCAATCTCCAAAATAACTGAAAAATCGTAAGTATCTCAGAAGCGCCTGGAGATATGACTCGTGTGCAGTGAGATACTGTCACGTCTAGCAACAATAGATTTGGACTCGAGCTAGATGCTCAGTTTGAGTCTGGTCGTGCAGTGACACCAGAGCAGTGATATGAAGTATTAGCTTATTTTGGAGATAAGAGTCCATACTTTGTGGATCGAGAGGATATGAGGTATGCTCAGTATGACAATGATAGCAAGATCTGGAAATTTGATGGAGATCAAGATATGTATAGGATGTGAGGTAAAGTGCCTGAGTCCGACTCAGTGACTATCTATCTACTGTGTCAGTATTGTGATGGAGAGGAATTTCATCCAGATCGAGACAATCAATCTATCGCTGATAGTAGGACTTTTGTATTTGAAAAAATAGATGATAATCTCAGCTATGATATAGCTCTAGACGTCCAAGAATATATCATCACACCACAATCAGAGAGTACGATGATCCAGCTAGAGTACACGCTGACCAATGTATGAGTACAGGAGGTAGCTGGTATGAGATCCAATGTATGGGCGTATCCGATGAGAGACGGTCCGCGGTATGGCGATGATAGCGATCCAGATCGTACTATCACTAGTGTGATGTGTGCGTCACAGGAGATCAGTGAGGATGATTTTCTAGATGGCAATATTGTGCTAGGTAGCGGTGAGTCATGTATCGTCAGTGAGCAAGTCATGATCACCAATCGTGGGAGTAATGATATAGAGCTCAGTGTAGAGATAGAGGCTCGCATGGATCAATATCGAGACAACAACGGTCGAAATGAATTGATTGAGCTTTAATCTATCATGAGATACTGATATGCACAATCCCACACACTTACACGAAGACGAAAAACACCGATTTGTCCCGAAAACATATGGTCGAGGCATCACTCCAATCTCTCGAGAGTGACGAGCGGTTACAGTGCTCATTGTACTAGTGGTTTTATGATGATCTCAGCTTATATTGGGACCATCAGATAATCCTGAGCTTACGAGAGTTATCTGATTTTTTGTGTATGTATGATTGGTATCCATGCTATCCATCTCACTCACTAGATCTCGCACCAAGGGTGATTTGAGATGGAGACGGGGAAAGAAGGATATGGATTGGGAGTAGTTTTGATCTTATGATACTATGGCTGGAGAAGTACAATCCAAGATGATAGAGGTAGTAAATCTCATTCCACCTGGGCAAGTGGCATACTATGGTCGTGTGGCACAGGTGGTAGGTATCTTGACACATAGGACTGTCACCGCGCAGGTAATCTGATGGCTGCTATCAGGACTACCTGAGTCGCAGCGAGATCAGCTGCCACGATGGAGAGTGGTAAATAAAAAGTGAGTCGTGACAAGTCTAAAATTGGGTGAGAAGTGAGTTAGACAGATCAAGCTCCTAGAAAAAGAATGAGTAAAGATTGTAGATGATCAGATGGATATGAGTATATATGGATATGATTTTGAGGATATTTTATATTAGTTTTATACTATGAGCGATCTTATTGAGACGATTAGAGGCATTAATCACAATCAAATAGAATCTAAATTACTCGAAATTAATGAATCGAGAGATTATATTATTGCTAAATTATTGAGTTCATGAGATGAACTTATTACTGAGATTGTTACAAGATCTATATCGTACCATGGTGGTAATCATGTCAACGCATGTGAGTGGTTATTTACTGAATCCCTGGAACTTAAATGAAGACCTTTTGATTTTATGGTTTCTGTAGAATGAAAAGAACAATTATTGAAATACATAAATGATACAATATGAAGATTGGAAATGTGACCTAATAGTTAGTTTACTTTAATTTTTAGAAATGAAAAAAAGCACTCGAATGGATATAGCTTGATTGCTCAAGATTATTATGCTTGTGTTGTTTTTGATTGTAGTATGTATTTTCGCTTACATTTTTATGAAATATAGGTAGTATTACGATAACTAATAAAATAAATATGGACGATTTAAAACAAAAAGACTGGGGTAGTATTTTGGCAAAATATCTTGAAGCATATCCTTTCTATAATGATATTGTTGTGGGATTTGCTAAAGAATTACTTAATGGTAACTATCAAGAAGCTTTGTATTTTAGAACTTGGTTTAGAGAAAATAAAGACTTTAAATTAGTTCGAGATATTGTTGCTTCAAAAAAAGAGGTAATTGATCTAAAACAAAAAGAGCATGATGAAAAAAGGGAGCAATTTACTCAAACGCTTTCTGTCAATATCTTGCTTCCAAAAAAAGCTTTTGAGCCGTCAGGTCTTCATGTTACAAGGACTAGTTAAGAAGCTTACTTGGTATTGATTAAATTTTAGGAATATGAATGAAAGAGGTTGTAAATTGTTGCAACCTCTTTTTTTATACCCAAATAGTTTTGCACCATTAGACTAGATAGCTATACATAGTATATGTCTACCAAAAAAGTAAAACGATATGTCGTACGACAAGGAAAAAAGCCTGGTATATATACCAGCTGGAAGCAGTGCCAAGCACAGGTGAGGGGTTTTGCTGCTGCTAGATTCAAATCGTTTGCTAGCAAAGAGGATGCTGAGCAGGCATATGAGCTATGATATGTCCAGTGAGTATCCAACAAGCTCTATATCCAAGAACTCATCAGAACCGAGGTCATCATCAAGGACAGTATCTGTGTAGATGCTGCCTGCAAAGGCAATCCTGGTGATCTAGAGTGGAGATGTGTCCGTACCAGTGATCAGAAGGAGTTGTTTCGCTCTCATCTGTACCACGAGGGTACGGTCAATATCGGAGAATATATCGCTCTCCTACGCGGTATGAAACGACTCCTAGACAATGACAGGCCCCACCGAGTGATCTACAGTGACTCTCGTACCGCCATGTCTCGAGTAGCCAAAGGTAAGCACAATAGTATGCTCACTCGGACCAATAGAAACGCCCCACTCAAACATGCACTAGAACAACGAGAACTCCGACTAGATACCAGAAAACCAAAAATAACCATAAAAAAACGAGATACTAAATCTCGAGGCGAGATTCCAGCGGATTTTGGGAGAAAATAATTTACGTGTTTTTTATATGTTGCGCATATGTATGGATTACATACGTCGTAGAGACGCCCCGCGGGGCGTCTCTACAGGTCCGATTATCGCCTTATTTTCAAATATCAACGTAATTTTAATCAGTATATGGTGCCCATATATCAAAATAATTATACCATATACCAGTATTTTTAACCCATATATAATATATGAAGAAATTGTTTGGCAATAAATATCGTATTGCATCTACAAGATTGCCAGAGCGAGATTATCGTAATGTAGGAGCGTATTTTGTTACATTTAATATACAGGATAGGCAGAGATTGTTTGGACATATATCAGATGGTGAGATGATCTTATCTGATATGTGAGTCATATGTCAGCAAGAGATACTTAGGACAGGAGAGATGAGGGATAATTTAGAGATAGATACATATATCGTGATGCCTGATCATGTGCATATTCTCTTGATGATTACAGACAAAATCACGAAATCCATAGACAGAAAATGTAATACATCAGACCATACGGTAGAGACGCCTCGCGGGGCGTCTCTACGTGATTGATGATCCACGCCTAGTATATCATCCTGAACGTCAGACCTAAAATATTACAAAAATAGATTTGGTCCACAGCCATCATGATCATTGTCTGTGATTGTAAATCAAATCAAATGAAGCATTACTAGACGTATACGCAAAATACATCCAGACATTTGATTTGCACGACAATCTAGGTACTATGAGCGTATCATCCGTGATGAAAAAGAGTTGGATATAGCGAGACAGTATGTATTGGATAATCCACTAAGACGATAGAGGTAATTTATATTTTCAATCTAATGAATAGCGCAAAAGGTGTATGATATATGGTACTGTCAGGACTCTTTTTTGGAGGAGTTTGGATTTTTTCCAAAATGATAGTTCAAGATATTCCACCACTGACATTTACTACACTGAGAATGATAGCTGCATGTATCATACTCTTCATATTTGGTTATAAGCATATATCACAACTCTTCTCCATATCCAATCAAGATCGATGAAAAATTAGTATAGCATCATTAGTATGAATGATGTGAATGGCGATCTGTTTTACTTTATCGGTCAAACGAACAACAGTCATAAATTCTTCATTTCTATTTTTCTTGCCAGCAGCTTTCTTACCAATTTTTTGAGCAATATTCAATAATTTGAAAATAAGATATACTACATATGTCGCAGTATTTTTGAGTATTGTATGATTGTATTTTCTTTTTAGTCCAGATATTGTGGGTACAAGCATGATTGGTAATATATTTGGCTTACTTGCTGGTATTTGTAATGTGATATATATCCTTAGTGCAAAAAAATTATCTCATCTACCTCCTAGACTGTTGAGTATAGCCGTATTTAGCGTGCTTGTCATATCACTTGCATCAGTCACTCTAGTAGTAGAATGAAACCAAATATGAGATATTGCGATTTGATCTTGGAAGGTATTGTCCTATATTTGACTATGTATAGCTTGAGCATATTTTTTCCTAAATAATGCATTACAGTACCTTTCTTGATATCTTGCATCCATCTTGGCTATTCGAGAGCCTCTTGCAGCTACTGCACTTTGAGTTATATTTCTATGAGAAATTCTTACAACTTCTGCTATACTGTGACTCTGAGCCATACTCTTGTGATTTGGATTGATTAGTTTAGATAAGGGGTTGCTAAAGTAGTTTAGCTTCACAATTATTTGTATGTAAAACATAAACTTCAAAAAAGCGATAAAATTATCTAATAAATAATGTTATTTTGATCAAAACTCCAGACGCTCACTATAGGATAAGCACCAAAGCACTCATTCAAGATAAGGAGTGAAGGGTTTTATTTGCGTATAATATTGATCACAAACGAGATCTGTTATGAGGTTGACTTGATCATGGTGAGACCCCGCAAGAGTGACTCATTAGGGAGGTGTACGAAGAATCTTGACTGGAGCTGGAGTGGGTAGATGAAATGCCATTTTATATTGATACCTGCAAGACCAAAAGAGGTACTCGACGTTCAAATATCTACTATAAAGCAAAAATAAAAAATCTTGATATATTGCCAACTGCTGAATGTTTGGAGGTGAGATATCTAGATAAGCAGCAAATACTAGATGAACCAATGTATGAAAGTTTGAAGAAAACGATGTTGCATATATACGAAAAAATATCACAATAGAGCGATTTACATATCATATTTGTTATGACTACTACCACAACCCAACAACAAGACGCACAACTCCGCCAAGCTCTCGACTCGTCGGATAACTTCACCTACTCACATCAGATCAAAGGTCTCAATGAGGAGACAGTGAGGAAGATCTCAGCAGAGCTGGATGAGCCAGAATGGATGCTAGCACATAGACTCAAGAGTCTGGAGCTGTTTTATAGTATGCCGATGCCTACGCGAGGTCCTGATATATCTGGACTGGATTTTGATGAGCTGGTGTACTATGCATCTCCAGAGCAACGCGAATCCCAAAACGATCGATCCAAGGTGGATCCTGCTATCAAGGCTAAGTTTGAAAAGCTGGGTATCCCTGAAGCAGAGCAGAAGTATCTAGCAGGTGCTGGATGACAGATGGACTCTGAGGTGGTATACCATAGTATCAAGGCCAAGCGAGCCGAGAGGTGAGTGATTTTTGAAGATATGTCTGAGGCAGTGAAGACGCATCCAGAATTGGTCAAAAAATATTTTATGAAACTCATTCCTGCGGCTGATCATAAGTTCATGGCATTGCACGGTGCTGTGTGGAGTGGAGGGACGTTTATCTATGTGCCGCCGTGAGTGATTGTGGATGAGCCGCTTCAGGCGTATTTTCGTATGAATTCCCTCAGCGGTGGGCAGTTTGAGCATACGTTGATCATCGTGGATGATGACGCCAGATGCGACTATATAGAATGATGCTCTGCGCCCAAGTTCAACAAACTCTCCCTCCATGCGGGCTGAGTCGAGGTATATGTAGGCAAACGCGCTCATATGAGATATAGCTCAGTGGAAAACTGGTCTATCAACACTTATAACCTTAATACCAAGCGTGGTATCGTAGAGGATGATGGATTTTTGGAGCGAGTAAATGGAAACTTAGGATCAGGTGTGACTATGTTATATCCGTGTTCGATCTTGAAAGGCGATAGATCTCGCTCAGATCAGCTAGGAGTGGCAGTAGCGGCTGCAGGTCAGCAACAAGATACTGGTAGTAAGGTAATACATATTTGACGCGATACCTCATCTACCATCATCTCCAAATCCATCTCCAAAGACGGAGGTATAGCGACCTATAGAGGTATAGTAGATATCAAAAAATCCGCTACCTGAGCGGTCAATGCGACCGAGTGCGATGCATTGTTGATGGATGATGAGTCTGTCTCGACTACGATACCTCATATCCAGGTAGGCAATGGTGAGTCTACCATAGCTCACGAGGCGAGTGCTGGCAAGGTAGATGACGAGATGTTGTTTTATCTGATGTCGCGTGGTCTGGACGAAGAAAAAGCGATGGCCATGATAGTCAATGGATTTATCTCTCCAATCGTAAAAAAACTCCCGCTGGAGTATGCAGGAGAGCTAAATAGACTGATCGAGATGGAGATGGAGGGGAGTGTGGGGTAAAAAAGTTGTAATTTATTTTACTCTCATATTGTAGTTTACAACTATGTTTTGTTAGATTCAGATTCAGATTCTTTATAAAATACTTGACAAAGTATAAAAAATATATATAATTCTCACGTTTCAGAAATTATCTTTAGCATAAATACTGAAACAAAAACAAAAAATTATTTTCCTATTAAAAGTTAAAAAAGAGATCATAAAAGGGGTTTTCGTTCATTTACCCTTTGGCTGATCTCTTTTTTTATTGTCATATTATTTATACCTTATCTTTTCTATTGTCATTTACCAATTCAAATTTTTTATCGTGTAAGTTTTGATACACAGACAATCTGACTATACAGTGAAGTATTTAGTATTTCATTGGTAGGATGATGTATCGTTTTATTGCAATATTTTTGAGTATATTGTTGCCAGTATCTAGCTGGTGAGCTATGGTAACTATCTCACCTGAGCAGGCAGGGAGAGCAAGTACTGGCACGGTAGTAGCGCAAGAAGCCAACGCGAGAGCTATAGTTGATACATTGGATGATAGTCGAGCGAATTGATTTGACCCTGATTTGATCATATCGACTCACTCGTTTGGGATAGGTGGAGATATCAAGATCACAGCCGCGCCTCATACCATCACATATCCAAATACAACATCTAGCGTAGATGTTTCGTTGAGACATATGGATGGTTCGAGTCCTATATGATCATTTGTATCTAGTGCTTCTCGACCCAAACTAGACGATAGTGCTAGCGATACACTCCAAGACGCAGCCCCAGCCCCAGAATCATTGTTTAGATCTAGGATACGAAATGAAAACACAGGTAACGGCACGCTCAATGCTATACTTTACTCATTTTCTTGAGCATATGACTGATTTGGAGCTCGATTTGGTGATGTAGAGACCAGGACCGATGGTGAATGATTGCCAGGGAGAGTGGTGTTATTGGATAGTTTGCTTACTGTGTTGTCAGATACTCAGATTGTGCCGGATGGCGATCAGAGTATCTGTGGCTGAGACAATCCATCTGAAAGTCCAAGCGCATGTGGCAATGAAACAACCAGATGGATATGATTTGCAAAAAATACTCCTACGGAAGATGTAGCTCATATGCTCGTGATCGTCGGTGATGACGATGATCCGATGGATGGAGGTACCAATGATGGGCTTACAGAGCATCTGAGTATGATATGACCTACATTGGTATATTGTGTACCTGATGAGTGATGAGAGGTGTGTGATGGAGAAGATAATGACTGTGATGGTGAGATAGATGAGATAGAAGATGTGATCACTCAGTGCGGTGAGCATCCAGGTGAGTGATGTCATCCGGTAGGTGAGTCTATAGTGTCATGTTTTGAGTGAGAGCTAGATACTATCCCATGTGAGATAGTATGTATAGACCCAGAATCAACACCAGACCCAGAATCAACACCAGACCCAGAACTGTGAATTGGTATTGATTGTAGTGGGTGTAGTATTGATGTAGACGAGGTATGTGGCGCCAACGGTACGACATATATGAATGCTTGTATGGCGGCTTGTGATGATATGGAGGTGTTACATGCAGGTGCGTGTGATGGTATATTTATAGCTGAGGCTACAGAACCAAGTACAGAACCAAGTACAGAACCAAGTACAGAACCAAGTACAGAACCAAGTACAGAACCAAGTACAGAACCAAGTACAGAACCAAGTACAGAA
>CALHCH010000023.1 GCA_937930555.1 Candidatus Absconditabacterales bacterium
CTGATACATACGATAGCGATATCTGGATAGCGATCTGACAGATCGATGATTATCGGTCGAGACGCTACAGCATAGGGACAGTGATTGCAGGTAAAGATCACTTCTATTCATGTATGGTTGGCAAAATCAGCAAGCGTATAGTGCTTGCCATCTACTCACAGCAGATCAAAGTCCGGAGCAGTTCGTGATGTTGGTTTGGTCTGAGAGTGGAGGAGTACCATATATTGTATACGCAAAAAAAGTAAATGACAATGTATCTAAAGAGGAGTGTTAGTAAATGTTTACGCTCATCAAGAGTATACACGAGCATATACTTTCTACTCAAGATTTCAAATACATACTATTGTAAAATATTTGTAAAAAAAATGTAAAATACTGTATTTACCTTCCTTAGAAACCTTATTTCTTAAACAATATAATAAAAAGACTCACTAAGAATGAGCAGCGAGACGTGTAGTGTAGCCAATATTTGAATTTGTTTTATCTAAAGTATGTGTATTTTTTCAATAGCTCGAATTTAATAGATATATGCTATATGTGGAGGATGTATCTATGAAATATATCGCAATATGATGATATTTACACCAACAAATACAAGATAATATACCCAAAAGAGAATCTTTTTTTGTCTTGCTTGTACTGATATCATTGCTTGATCGATTTCCAAAAAACAACGACTCACTCATCAAATTTTGGCATCTAAATATGAAGATGTATCTTGCAAATGAGTATGTAATGATTTTTGCGTGTAATTCATTATCTGATTTTCTGTTCAATGTAGCATTTCTCATATTTTTTGTCCAAATTCGCTAAGCAATATTTGTACATCTATATTAGTAGTAGCACCAGTTTTCATTTCTTGTGTTCATCATTCTGTATTTTCATTATGCTCATTTTTTTGATCTTGAGTTTCCACTATTGATCACTCTATGGGTATGTAGTCATTGAGTACTTTTTCAATATCTGTTTCCAAAATAAATAATTTATTATTTACTTTTTTGGTATCTAGATACCCTTTGTTGATATAATTATAAAATGTTTGCCTAGTTTTGTTGTACTTTCTTACTGCTTTGTTGATGTGTATATATCAGCTCATGATGTCTATTATTTTGATATTGTAAAATGTATATTATGGCTGCTGTATAAAAATGTATACATCTTTTACAAGGGTATATTTTATATATATATTTTAAACATATTTTCTCTTGACATTTAAATTTAAAAAAATATAAAGACTCAGACGTAATAAATTTGCAGCAGCTCAAACAAAAAACTTTTTGCGCTGTGTAAGTAATATAAAAATCAAAATAAAAATCTGCTCACTAGTTTTTATAAACTTGCAGATTTTTTTGTTTTTCGTAAAACGTGGTGATGAAGTATGTGTTATGTAAATTCTTTATCTTATTTTACAATATTTATACTTATGAAAACGTTCACTTCTACCGCGCTTCGCTTATTGGCAGCTACTATGGTGGTTCTCAACACATTTAATGTACCGTTCTTGGGCGCAGATTCAGGAACACATTCAAATGAGGTTTACGCTACAAGTTCTTATGATCATTGTGGTGTTACTTATTATGATTACAACGAGTATCTTAATGCATATAATGCAGATCCAAATTGTACTGGATGATGAGTGGTATGTTGTGATGGAGCTCCAGCAACATCATCAGGATGTGCAGCAACAGATCGAAATGGTCCAAATGTGACTTGATGTGGAACGCCTCCAGTAACATGTACCGATCCTGCAGCAAATAATACAGGCTCTACATGATCTTGTACATACAATGGTTGTAATGGAAATACGTGTGATACAAATCTATCTGCACCAAATGGTTCATCTTGCTCATCAAATAGTGATTGCTCAGCTTGACCAACAGGATGATATTCATGTGGATCAGGTTGTAGTTACAATCCTAATTACACACCAAATGGTGTAGATGTATTTGCTACGGCGTCACAATGTAATACTAATTGTGGAACGCCTCCAGTAACATGTACAGATCCTGCAGCAAATAATACAGGTTCTACATGATCTTGTACATACAATGGTTGTAATGGAAATACGTGTGATACAAATCTATCATCACCAAATGGTACTTCTTGTGCTTCTAATAGTGATTGTGTAGCTCCACCAACTACTATTATTTGCTATTCTTGCAATAGTGGTACAGGAAACTGTGTAGAGCAGACATACAACGCATCTAGTTGTCCAGCAGGTACTTACTCATCTCCTACAAATTGTGAGACAACATGTAATGCATCTATTCCTTGATGTACTGATTCTGGTGCAAATAATTATAATCCAAATGCAACTACCAATAATGGCACTTGTACATACAATGGTTGTAATGGAAATACGTGTGATACAAATCTATCATCACCAAATGGTACTTCTTGTACCTCAAATAGTGATTGTGTAGCTCCTACTGTGACTTGTTATACCTGCAATAATAATACAGGCAATTGTACAGGACAAACATATACTTGATCAACTTGCCCAGCAGGCACAAATCCATCAGCTGTATCTTGTCAAAATTCTTGCAATACAAACGAGTATGATCTTGCCCTAAGAAAAACACTTGTTGGTTCAGGACCATTTGTAGCTGGTGATGATGTAACCTTTAGAATAACGATATTTAATCAAGGCGATGTGCCTGCAAGCTCTATCAAGCTAACAGATTATATAGCAGCTGGTCTTACACTAAATGATCCAATTTGGTCACAAATGTGAAACACTGCTATGTATACTCTTCCTGGTGTTCTTGCTCCTTGAGCAAATACTTTTGTAGATATTACATACACTATCAATGCTTGATTTGCATGAAATATTGATAGTTTTGCGGAAATATCCAACGATAATGGAAATGATATAGATAGCACTACTGACACAAATGTAAATAATGATGTGTTGGTAGACAATGAAATAAATAATGCATGAAATGATGAGGATGACCATGATGTTGTACGTATAACTATTGTGGATATTGTACCAGATGTTGATTGCGAAGTGAGTGACCGAGAGTTTTCAGAATGTATAAATGGTCTATCTTACTGAAGAAGGTTTGTCATCACTCCGCCTTCTGGAAATGGAGAACAATGCCCAATATTGACTATAGTCGAACCTTGTACCGTAGACCCTACACCTGTATATGACCTTGCCCTCACCAAAACATTGGTAGGATCAGGACCATTTGTAGCAGGTGATGATGTTACTTTTAGAGCAACTGTATACAACCAAGGTAATGTACCAGCAAGCTCAATAGAAGTAACAGACTAT
>CALHCH010000024.1 GCA_937930555.1 Candidatus Absconditabacterales bacterium
AAAAGAGAAAAAACATATAAAGTATCAGGAGATCTCAAAAGAAAGGAGACCGTCTCGGTAGGTGAGACTATCACGGTCAAGGAGTTTTCGGAAAAGATGTGAGTACCATTGGGAGAAGTGATGAAAGTATTGCTGACCAACAAGATTGTAGTAGCAGCACAGGCGAGTATTGATTTTGATACTGCGCAGCTGGTGGGTACGGAGTTTGAAGTCACAGTAGAGAGAGAAAGCGTAGAAATGAAGGTAGAAGACCTAATAGATGCAAATCTAGAATCAATCCTAGCACAAGACAAGGAAGCTGATGATCTCATCGAGAGACCTCCAGTAGTGACGGTCATGGGACACGTAGATCACGGCAAAACAAGACTCCTCGATCACCTGAGAGGATCAGATATCGTGTGATGAGAGGCAGGTGGTATCACTCAGTCTATATGAGCATCACAGATAATACATAGTGACAAAAAAATCACGTTTATCGATACGCCATGACATGAACTCTTTAGTGCGATCAGGGCGAGATGATCCAAGATCACAAATATCGTGATCATCGTGGTAGCAGCTGATGATGGAGTCAAGCCTCAGACAGTAGAAGCTATCCGTCATGCCAAAGACGCAGGTGCTCCTATCGTGGTCGCTATCACCAAGATGGATCTAGGACTCAAAAATATCGAACAAATCAAATGACAACTAGCAGAACACGAACTCACACCAGAAGACCGATGAGGCGATACGATGATCGTACCATGTAGTGCGGTATCTGGTCAGGGTATAGATGATCTACTCGAGGCGATACTGCTCCAGGCAGAGATGCTCAATCTCAGATATAGTCCGAGTAGACCAGCTGTATGAGTAGTGGTAGAGTCCAACAAAAGTGCTCAGCAGTGAGTGATGACGACACTACTGGTGATGACAGGTACACTCAGGATATGAGATATAGTAGCCATACATGACACCTATGGTAGGGTCAAAAGAATGTCCAACCGAAAATGAGAACAAATCAAAGAAGCTCACTGATGAGATGCAGTGATGGTACTGGGTATCAACAATGTACCAGAGCCAGGGCGTATGCTAGAGGTAGTAGCATCAGATAGAGAAGCACAAAAAAAGATCGCCCTCATCCAAGAACACGCAGCCAAACATAAGGGAGAGGTGGCTCTCCAGAGTGTCCTAGATAGACTAGGCACAGGCGAAAAAGCACAGCTCAAGTTGATTATCAAAGCTGATAGCTATGGTAGTCTAGAAGCAGTCAAACACAGTATCTCCAAGGCAAACCTCGAAGAAAACGTAGAGGTAAAAGTGATCCATGATGATGTAGGGAATATCACTGATTCTGATATATCGTTTGCCAAGGCAGGTAATGCGTTGGTGATCTGATTTAATCTTCCGATCACAGGGGCGATCAAAAAGAAAGCTGATCAACATCAGGTGACGGTCAAGCAGTTTGATATTATCTATGAGTTTATCGAGTATATAGAGGATGTATCAGAGTGACTCATAGAAATCGAAAAAGTCGAGACACTGATCGGTAAGATGGAAGTCCTCGCGTTGTTTTATAGAAAGTGAAAGGATATGATCGTGTGAGGTAAGGTCACAGAGGGTAGAGCTCAAAATCACGCGACGTTTAAAGTAATGAAATGAGAAGACCAATACTCCAATGGTAAAATCACTTCTTTGCAGAGAGAGCAAGATAGTGTCAAAGAAGTCAAAGAAGGATATGAGTGTGGTATCAGAGTCAGAGCATCCAAAAAGATCGAGATCGGTGATGTGATTGAGTTTTATATCATGGAAGCTCCGGAGAGAGAGCCAAGAAAAAGAGAAAGGAAGGGTAGTGAGTAGTGGTTAGTGATTAGAGAAGCACCCAAGTGGTGCTTTTTTTGTCGCAATTTTTGTCAACCTCACTATACTTATTATATGCGAACACGACTAAAAAAGCTCCTGGGTGATAATCAATTGGCTCAGGAGGATCAGATAACATTTTTAGCATCCTATACCCCTATGAAGCTCATAGTATGACTTGGCAATCCTGGACCTCAGTATGCCACTACTAGACACAATGCGGGCTGGCTCGCACTGGATGATGTGGTGGATCAGTTTGATGGGACGGATTTTTTGTACCAAGAAAAGTTTTTGTCCCAGGTGGCGACGGGTATGATAGACAAGCGACAGGTGATATATGCCAAGCCTCAGACCTATATGAACAAATCTGGCTCTGCAGTGCGCAAGATCGCGAAGTTTTATGATATAGCGAGTGATGATATACTCGTGATACACGATGATATCGACCATATATCAGGCAAGATCAAACTAAAATATAGCGGCTCTCACGCTGGTCAAAAATGAGTCAAAGACATCATAGAAAAAATCGGAACCAAACAATTTCGAAGAATCAAACTCTGAGTAGGGAGACCAAGCAATCCCAAGATAGATATATCAGACTATGTACTGGGTAAGATGTGACCAGATGAGCTGTCCTATCGAGCAGATGCCAGATGAGCTATCTGTGAGCAGGTGCAACAGTGGTTGAAGAATACGGGGTAGAGGGAGGAGTAAGGAGTGAGGAAAAATGAAAGGCAGATATTCCGTCATTCAGAGCCCTATTGTTCATCCCGTGCATACGGGATAGAACAATAGAGGCGAAGAATCCAGTCACTTTATACACTAAAAATGAGGAGCAATGTGAACTACCTACATACTAGCCAGCGAGAGAAATGGGACACTGTATACCTGAGTTACATCAGATCTATACAAGAGAGTATATCAACATAAGCAATGAAAAATCTCTGGATTTTCTAAAAAATATGGCACATATCAACTTGTATGGTATTAAGAATTTACAACTATAGACGAAGCAATACTTTATGAAAAGAAAATTAAATGAAAAAGTAGGGCATATAAAATACAGCTTATCGAGGAGAGTAATAAAACAAATTCTTATCAGAATTTGTTTCGTTCGAAGAGGTTTAGACTATCCTCATGCAGGGATTCCTAAGATCTTTGTTCTCACGAAGTGAGCTTCTTGGTAATCTTCTTCGAATATATCACGGTTTGATCTTGCTAAAGATTGGTTTAATTAAACCTGCTGGATTCTTCGTCGCAATCGTCCATCACTCGCTCTGCTTGTGAGGACTCATCCGACTCTGAATGACGCATTAATTGCAAAAAAATACACTCATCCCTATACTTAGGATGAGTGTATTTTTTTTTATTGAGTTTGTAAGACTCACAAGATCGCCACATCGTTTTACTCCTCGCAATGACGATTACCGCCATGATGAGACGCATACTTCTTAGACCAATTTTTTTCGTGAGTTTCATTATTTTTGTCACTCTATTTTTTGTATTTTCGGCAAGTGCTGGAGAGAGTTTCAATTTGTTTAAGGCGTGGACGGTGACGCAAAACTTGAAGGTGGGGAGTGATTTTGTGAAGACGAGTCAGGTGGACACACCGATCATTTGACTCACACTGGCTCAGCTCAAGGTGGGCAACAATCAGCAGTTCTGAACTAGTGTGGCAGGGAGTGTGCTAGGTATATCTAGCAAGGCCGAAGCGCTAGTCAATACAGATATCCTCAAACTACTCAATGAGTCTAGCGATCCAGAAAAAGTATATAATCTGCATCAGGCGCAGATGGAGCAGTTGCTGGATGATATGAGGACGACATATGACGATCTCAATCAGCTGAGTATAGACAAAAATCTAGCATCCAATGAATGTCTCACCAAAAAAAGAGCGTGAGATCAAGAATTTTTTCAATGAGTAAATGAGGGTGATGAGTCTAGATATCAAGATGGCTTGGACCAGTCATTGGAGTTTGCGCCTTGTCATATCACCAACAGGATAGAATCCAATGCATATGCGTATCTAGCAGCTAGGTCAGTCGCGTATCAGCAGATACTGACCAATAGATTTACTGTATTGTGAAACAATAAGGATATCTTACTGAGTTCGTATCCATTGTTGCAGTGAAATATTGTGGAGCAGCTATCTTGATTTAAACAGCAGCTCAATATCGTCAACACAACATCATTTGAGCAAGTAGTGGATAGATTTGAGTTTGGACTCCCATCTGCAGACACCAAGCTGCCGTGATTTACCAATGTATGGTTTAGAGACAATTGATTGCAGCCACCAACCTTTTTGGATTCACACTCACCATTGAAGAACTAAGACTTGAGGAGTAAGACTTAAGAAATAAGAAATAAGAAATAAGAAATGCTACTTGTAAAAAAAACCAAGACCTTGGTCTTGGATTTTATATGGTAAGTGTTTTGTGCTTAGTCTCGCTTACAAATTTATGAGATTCCTCATAGCTAGACTTCACTATTCGTAAACTCACAGGAAGTTAACTTGCTTTAGATGAGGTTGATTGTCTCACATGAGATTCTACTCAGCATTTCGTAAGTATCTCGGGAAGTAGTCGTGTGCTGTCCACGAAAACCACATCTGTGTAAATGTACCAATCTCAGCTCAATCCGTACTTCTGGTGACTGATACTTTGCCATTGGTATATATAGCAGTATAGTTGATGCCTTCTACATTGATGCTTGCTCTACCGCTTTCAGCTAGATCTGTTTGCACAAAAGCAATTGATACTTCATTGTCTGTATCATTTACTACGTATAGCATTTCTTTTTTTGGTAGACTGGTATCCAGATTTTCTACTGGGAAATATAGATCATCATTGGTAGTATAATCACCGTATGGCGAGTTGAGTTTGTAGTTTCTATCATAGCCTGTATCATCACTCAGTACTTTACCATTTGGGTATTTGGATACATATGTACTGTAGTCTATGACATCGCTATCTACATATTCTAGCTGCAGATCTGTATAAAATCCTACCACCCCCTTGCCTATAGCTTGTGACCAGAGTGATTCTGTACGATCATCATACATGAGGAGATTGGAGTTGTGCAGCTTACCAGATACTCAGAAGTTGATGACTTCTCCATCAAACTCACGAGAAAAAGTAATAGCAGTGCCACATAGTGGACAAAACGTGACAGCGATATTTTTGTTACCTACTGTATCGTTTACTATCTCGTGTCGATTGAGTATCTGAAACGGATAAAATCTCACATCATCTCCGTCGGATACTACTACTCATTCTGAGGTGTCGTTGAGATATCCTCATTGATTTGCTGTAGCTATATCCACAAATTTTGGATCGTTGATTGCTGGTATACCGTCTTTGGGTGGACCACCACTTAGTACCTCATCTAGAGGTATAGATCTGATAGAGGTATCGGTTTGGAGACTAGATGATACATATGCTTGCTCTGGTGTATCTGATACACAGATTGTGAGCTTTTCTGATACTGCTTTTTGGATCTGATCCAGTATCTTGATAGCACTAGCTCTCCCAGCAAATTTTTCTTTTGCTACTGGCAGTACTTTGTCCAATTTTTGGAGCAATGGTTTACGTTGCTCCCATTCACCTCTGGTGACGAGTCACTCTACCGCACGAGCTACTTCGCGATCTGTATACTGTGCAGATACGCAGCTGTATCATATGAGTCACGTAGATAACACTCATACTGACGCGATAAATCCAAATATAATTCTCTTCATGTATGTATTTACAAAAAGTAAAAATTACTAACTATATAACTATAATGATCGAAAACTAATATATGTAGAATAATATTCGAAAAAGAATACAAAGAAGTTCGCTTCGTGCACATAAAGATCTCAGCAATCCCTACGTGAGTATCGTCTAAACGTCTTCGAACGAAACAAATTCTGATAAGAATTTGTTTAATTAGAGGTTAGAGCATTCGCTTTTGGTGATCAATTTGATATACTGAGCGTGTTTTATCATACTTATCATACGATGTGGAGACTCTATAGTGACGAAGCATGAGAACTAGACCAATGAATCAAAAGTATCGCAGCCGTGATACTCCAAGAACAAGATGCGCAAGAGCTGTCATCACTCCTAGACCAACAATCACAAAAATATGAGATCAAGGAGTTTAAGTTTGCTAGAGTGAGGACCAATGCTGGCGTGGTCGAGGCGACCAATGCGATGATGTCAGTTTTTTTTGAATTGTTTGCTCAGACAGATGGCAAGATATGTGTGATATCTGGTGCAGGTAGTATATGAGTGGTGCATGAGATGTACGATGAGATATTTTTGATATCGCAGAGTGGTAGTGGCGATGAGGGGATACAGCTCCTCCCAGACACCAACAATGCACTCAAACGATATGAGCAGACTGCGAGATTTGGTGAGTATGGGATTGTGTGAGTACAAGAGCAAGACTCGCAGGAGCAACTCCTGATCCAGATGATGGATCTGATATCTGGTATCACCGTATGGCTCAGAGAGCATCACGAGACCTACTGAGCTTGGACACAGATCTCCGATCGTCATCAGCAGATGGAGGAGTTTGATAGAGATGTGCATTTTAGGTGTGAGCTGGTCGATCATTTTGTGGGACTGATACAGGAGTATATAGGAGAGCTCAGCGTGACTGACACTGGACTATGGGTAGTGGAGAGTGAGAGAGCGGTGGTGTTGGAGTATTAGGTAGAAAAACAGAATCAAGAAACAAGAAATAAGAATGTGGGTATTGTGGCTAGCGCACTCCCCCTTATCCCCCTCTAGGAGGGGGAGACATGAGTGGCTAGTGCAAATCCATCCCTAACCCCTCCTTTATCAAGGAGGGGAACATGTAGCTAACGCATTGTATACGCTGTAGAGACGACCTGCAGGGAGTCTCTACCGTGCGTTGAGATCTATCTCGTATGTTAGGGGTGCCATATGTTGCGAAAGCTTGCGATAGCCACTCATGTCCCTCCCTTGAGAAAGGGAGGTAGGAGGGATTTGTGTCAACCACACCTACCACATACCGTATATGGTCATCATTATTTTTTCTTTATGGATTTTTGTTTGCATCAATAGTATATATCTCTATATATAGTGCTGTCGTAGAGTTAGTGTGACCTTTGTTTATTAGTTCTGTTCAAAAAAACGTTCATAGCTCAGTGGTAAAATACTCATTCTTCGTATTTTTCCTCATCGCTATAGAAATAGTGCATTAAAGAAAACTCACTGCGTGAGCTTTCTTGAATACATATCCTCATAGCTCAGTGAAAAGATAGCGTGCGGAGGTCTAGACCGATTATTATATATCCCCATAGCTCAGTGGTAGAGCGGAGGTCTCCAAAGCCTCGCGCCGGGAGTTCAATTCTCTCTGGGGATGAGTCTGTCATTTATTGAGAAATTCACATATATCTAAAGGGTGAGAACTGGTATAAATAAGCTGTGTTCTGACATTAACAATGAGTTCCCAAAATCCTCAAAAATATTGAGTGATGGTGGGAATTTTTTGTTTTAGGATAATGGAATTAAATTTGGTATCAAATAAAACTCATAGAAAATATCATTATAGAATTACCTAGTTTTTCGAGATGCTTTGTGTCTTATATTTACTTTATTTTTTACATAAACAAAAAAGCCCAAGGATAATCCGAGGGCTAAAAATAATTTTCTAATCTAAGTTTTGCGAATGAGTAAAAAACAATCTTTTTTGAGTTCGTTTATATGACTATTGAGATAATTTTCTAAATCATCTTTTCCTATAAAAGACTTAGATTCACTATTAAATTTTACAATGTGACCGTCTTTAATTTCTTCAATAGATAATGTATTCAATGCTGGTAAATCCATTTGAAAGAACTTATCAATCTTACTATTTTGCAACTCATTACTTATTTTTTGTCTTAGTTGATTATAGTTATCAAGAAATTCTTTTTGTATTTTTTCCACATCGCCAGATTCAACTCTTCCTTCAATGAGTTGAAGAATAATATTATTTATATCACTTGGCATTTTTCGCTCACCTCTTAATACTTTACTTAAAAGACTAGCTAGTGATTCGGACTTAAGATTTGTTTCTTTTAACTCAATTATTTTTTGAACAATCTCTTTTTGATTTGAAAATAAAGACTTATCATCATATTTTTTTTGAAAGAGGTATTTTGTAAGATTATTACTAGATAGTTGCATTTTATTATTTATTTTGTTTATGAAAAATTTTTAACAACATATTTATCGCTTGCTGTTAAAGAACATACTCATTGAGTATATAATGAAAATTATTTATATTTCAATGTCAATATGTAAAAACTCCTACAAAAATGATTTATGGTATAAGTACGATTTAGTTTCATTATCAAACAAATTAAAGATAGAGCCTTTCCCAGCTTTTCCGAGACCTTTTCCTTTTGCAAACATCTCACAAACGACTATACACTCAGTATTTATTCTTTCACTTATCTGAGATGAAACGATTTGTTGGGATTTTTGTGTTTTTGTGACTAAGTGCTAGTTCTGTGTGGGCTCAGTATCAGCCGACAGCTGGGGATGAGGCGTTGATGGAGAGAGTAGTAGAGATGATGGATGAGTTGTCTGATGATCAGTTGGGTGAGGTTGGTGCGTTTTTGGAGAGAGTGGCACCTCGTGTCGATATGGAGAGTAGAAAGTGACGATTTTTTTTAGAGATTATGAGAGCTGTATGGTCGCAATTAGGTATGCTGGATGAGCTTGTGATCCAAAAATCTGACTCAGTGTGAGAGTTGAAAAACTCTTTGCTATCTGAGCTAAGTGAGTGAAATTATAAACTTCTACTAAACCATATAGATCCAGCACTAGTAGATCAGGAGATAGTGATACTGGAGTTTACTGACTTGGAGTGTCCGTTTTGTCGTAGGCATCATCGTGATGGGACACTACAGAGTGTAGTAGAGAGGTATCCTGAGGTGAGTTATGCTACGATGGCATTTCCGCTGGATTTTCATCCATTGGCGAGACCTGCTGCGGCAGCGCTGATATGTGTCCAACAATATGCTGGATATGATACGGCTGCACAGTACAAAGATGAGCTGTTTGTGGATGGTCTCAGGAGTGCAGATGATATACAGACCACACTCAGGACGCTATGACTCACGAGCACAGAGATCTCTCGTTGTGTATCCTGAGGCGATACCCTAGATGCAGTAGATGAGCAGATCAGACTGGGCAAGCTTATGTGAGCTAGAGGCACACCTGCCAATATCGTCCTACATATACCTACTAGACGCTACATACTCATAGCTGGAGCGGTAGGATCAGAGAGATTTGACGAGCCTGTCCAAGCATTGCTTGAGGGTGATCGAGCATATTTTGCAAATACTTCTACTACCTCTCCTTTTCCTGGATCAGGATGAGCTCCTGCACCAGCTCCTATTAGACAAGCTGACGCAGTAGATCGAGCAGAGTTTCTCGACACGGCATATATCCAGTGAAATCCTGACGCACCAGTATCGGTGATAGAGTTTAGTGATGCGCAGTGTCCATTTTGCCAAAAACACACCAATGCTGGTACGCTAGATGAGGTGCTAGAGACATACGGCGATCAGGTTAATATTATATATGGTCACTTTCCACTGAGTTTTCATCCCAATGCCCAGCAAGCAGGTGAGGCAATGGAATGTGCAGGCAAGCTATGATGAGAAGAGTGATTCTTCGCATTCAAATCTGCGCTATATGCCGAATGATGAGATGCAAGTATATGAGTAGCAAAAATAGCTGCTGAGACGGCAGGATTGGATGTGGACGCATTGGTAGATTGTGTCGAGAGTGGCGAGTTTGCTCAGCAAGTACAGGATAGTATGGTGTTTGGTAGATCGCTGGGAGTGACTGGTACCCCAGGCAATATCGTCATAGATACCAACACGCTACAGGTGACCAAGATATCTGGAGCAGTACCTGCTAGCGCATTTGATAGTGCTATCAAGAGTGTGTTGCATAAGTAATTTGAGTAATATATGGTCGCGCTATATGGTACCATACATGCGTCATTCAGTAGGAGGAACGACTGAAGAATCCAGGCAAGTTACAATCTTACGTGTTGATAGATTGTGACTGGATCCTTCGCCCAGCTCTGGATGATGGATGGACAATAAAATACTTTTACCCAACATTATGATCATGAAAAAATTTGTACTATGACTGAGTGCGCTGCTGCTGTGATCTAGTATGGTATATGCTGACTATACACCTACAGCTCAGGATACTGCATTGATGGATATGATCTCGCCGATGATCGACGATCTTACAGAACGAAACGCTCTCAATATCTCTATGAAGTTACATAAGATTAAGAGCGATCTAGATCCTGATTCTAGAAAGTATCGATTTGCTGCTCAGATCATCTGATATATCGCAGATATGTCGCCAAAACGAAACTCATATATCGAAACTGAGACTATATCTGATGACTATGGTATACAGCAGATCAATCTCCCAACAGTAAAAAGAGGAGACATTATTAGGGTGGATTATATATGATCTCTGGAGGATGGCTCGGTGTTTGATACCAGTATACTCGATGTTGCAAAAAAATCGGGGATATATCAACTCTCTAGATGATACGTACCACTTGAGTTTGAGGTGTGAGCTGGACAGATGATCTTATGATTTGATACTGGTGTAGTGGGCATGCAGCAGTGAGAGACCAAGACCCTCGTGATACCGCCAGATCAGGCATACGGTAGAACTGGCTCACATTTTCTTGCAGGTGAGACATTGGTGTTTGAGGTGACAGTGATAGGAGTGGAGTAGGTTTGTATTACCTTTTTGTTTGGTTTTGTGGGATTGCCACATTATATATGCCTACCCTTTTCTTCGACAAGCTCAGGATAAACTCTTTTTTGTATATCGCCCGGCATGACATATACGATTCTCACTGACCAGTCTCTTCAAAGTTTTGTTTTCTTAATTCTTAACTCTTAATTCTTTTTTCTGTTTTATGAACTACATCTGATCCAAGCATTCCTTACTAAAATTTATCCACGCGAGTATCGAGCAGGTCGTCGGCGCTGACAGATTTTTGGTTTCTGATTTGTGTGCTGGGACGGGTGCTGTGGCGAGGATGTACAAGGAGCTGGGTCATCCCACCATGACCAATGATCTCCAGTACTATAGCTATGTGTTGCTCCAGCACTATCTGGCCAATAGTGAGGTGTTGATGTTCTCAGGATTGGAGTCATTATTGGACTGACTCGCTGAGAGGGTACCTGAGGATAGGGCGGAGATGGTGTGTCTGTATCTAGATCAGTTGTCGGGTATGCAGTGATTTGTGTACCAGCATTATTGTATGGGTGGGACGCAATGAGGTGAGTTTCATAGACAATATTTTAGCGATACTAATGGTGCTAGATGTGACGCGATCAGGATGCAGATCCAAGAACGATATAATGAAAAGATGATCACGGATGGGGAGTATTTTTTCTTGCTGGCTAGTCTCATAGAGTCGATCGACAAGGTGGCCAATACCGCCAGTGTCTATGGTGCATATCTCAAGCAGCTCAAAAAATCAGCACAAAAAGATATGGTCCTCACGCCAGCTCTATTGAGCCTTAGCAGACAGCCACATCAGGTCTACCAACAAGATATCAACGAACTCATACAGCATACCAGTCACGAAGTAGTGTATCTAGACCCACCATACAATCATCGTCAGTATAGTGGCAACTACCATGTCCTGGAGACGATCGCTAGATATGACGATCCAGTCCTGAGAGGCAAGACAGGCATGAGGGATTGCTCTGACCAAAAATCTAAGTACTGTAGTAGAGTGCATGTGCTAGAAGAGTTTCACAATCTGATGCAGAATATAGACGCACAGTATGTGTTTTTGAGTTACAATGATGAGGGACTGATGTCGTTGGATGATATTAGAGATATTATGTCGATGAGAGGTGAATATGGAGTATTTGAGCAAAGCTATCAGAGATACAAGGCAGACAAAACAGAAAACAGAAATCACAAAAAGGATAGGACGGTGGAGTATTTGCATCGGGTGAAGGTAGAGGATAGAAGTTAGGAATTAGAAGCTAGAATTAGAGTTTAGAATAGATGTCATGAGGTGTGTCATGCTGAGCTGATCTGAGGCACGAAGATCTAGTCGAAGTATGCGACTAAAAGTTGAGTAAGTCGCACCCTTCGATTTCGCTACGCTACACTCAGGATGACAGTAAAACGCACAAACCCTTCAAAAAAGAAAACTTTATCATACCATATACTATATATGTCTCAAGCCAACCTCCAGGACTTTCTCCAACTCGATCCAAAAAAAGCACCGACTCAGCAGGTGCCATGATTTATGGAACATATGCTGGGCAAGATGGATGACACGATAGCAAAGGGTATGAGAGTCCTGCTCCTCGCTATCACCAAAAGATCATCCGAGGAGATCACCAATTTTTTGTTGTCCAATGGGTATAAGGCGTACTATCTCCATAGTGAAGTAGACACTATAGACAGGCGAGAGATCATCCAAAAACTCAAGAAAGGTGAGATAGATATCCTGGTGTGAGTCAATCTCCTGAGAGAGGGTATCGATCTGCCTGAGGTGTGATTTATCGCTGTGCTGGATGCAGACAAAGAATGATTTTTGCGTAGTACGACTGCGCTGGTGCAGAATATCTGACGTGCCGCTCGTAATCCTGACTCCGAGGTGGTGCTGTATGCGGATAGATTTACCAAGTCGATGATGAGGTCGCTACACGAGACCTACCGTAGGAGAGCTATCCAACACACTCACAATATCAAAAATAATATCACCCCGACGATCGCCCAATCCAACGTCAAGGACCTGGAAGTCGTGAAGACTGACGAGGAGTTGGCAAAGATGCAGGAGTTTCAGATGCTAAGAAAAGGCAAAGTCAAAAAACTCAAGCGTATGACCAAAAAAGAAAAAGCACTCATAGCCAGCGATCTAAGAGATCAGCTAGATGTATCTATCAAGGAGCGGAGATTTGAGGATGCGGCAGTGATTAGGGATCAGTTGAAGGAGTTGGAGGAAAACTAGACTATTGGAAGTAGATTGATAATAGATGCTGAATATGTAGTATTATTTTTGTTTATCATTATCTATACGGATGTCTGTACTCACTATCACCAAGGAAAATGTCGTGGAGATGATGCCCAAACTCTGGGCGCTACTCCAAGAAAAAGAAAAAATCAGTGTAGCTTCTGCTGACGAGAGCGACCTGCATTTCAATTTTGAGGAAGCTGGAGAACATGTGACTATGCAGGAATTACATGATTTTTTGGTGAAAATAACCGAAGAGGAGAATGGGTAAAAAATGGGAGAAATTTTTATTGAAGATACAACCCTCTCTCAACAAAAAACTTTTACCAGTAGTTTGAAAGATCTTGCGTGGCGATCTTGAGAGTTTGGATATTGTAAAATTACAATGATATGATAACAGGTATAGATGTAGAGTGGGACAGGTCAGAATTATTTTTGACCATACCTTAGATCATACAATTATCATTGATATAGATTTTAGATGAAATGTGTATTAAGCTTTAAATTTGTATGTATTATTATGTCAACACAGCACAGAGAAGCAAAAATGCTAAGAGATATACTGGTAGTAAAGTCATCTGTACTATATACTGATGAGACCCCTTGGGGATTTGTACCTGCAGCAGATGTTGAGTGGGAAGATCAGGCTATCCAACACTATGAGTACAAGATGAGATGAGATATGGAGGAAGACTTAAACTATCAGCAACCTATACCATATGTAATAGTACACAATCCTGAGCTAGATAAGTTTGTGGCATATAAGCGTGGGAGTAGTGAGTCTACATCTGGAGAACAGAGACTATATGGTAAATGGAGTCTGTGAGTGGGATGACATATAGAGAGAGATCAAGAATCCGATGCAAATCCTATACGCTCTACTGCGATCATAGAGATAGAAGAGGAGATAGGTCTAAGTGATATAGAAAATCTCACACTCTTGTGATACATCAGAGACAAGACAGTGCCTGTCAATCTCTATCATCTAGGTATGGTATATGTGGCTACCACACACACTCCAGATGTGGAGACAGTGGATGGTGAGCTCGAGCAGGTATATTTCAAATCTGCTGATGAGATAGATGAGCTTATGAACTCGCCAGAGGTAGACATGGAATCACGATCTAGAATCGCTCGAGACGCATACAAAGCATCGCTATAAAGAAACTAATTCCCAATTACCATATACTAACCATACATAGATCTCTCCACTCCACTCATCACTTCGTGCTTCGCTACGGTCGAGATGACAGTATCACAAATAACCAAATTACCAATAACTACTTACCAACCAATGTTCAAATCATCAGTCCCAATCAAAACTCCAGAACAAATAGACAATATCCGTGAATCAGGAAAATACCTCACGGAGCTTTTGTGAATCCTGTACGAGATGTGCAAGCCTGGCATCACGACGATGGAGCTGGAAGTGACAGCAGAGAGATTTTTGTTGTCTCACAATCTCGTATGAGCATTCAAATGATATGGCGGTTTTCCTACCAATCTCTGCGTGTCCAACAATGACTGTGTGGTGCACGGTGTGCCAGGTACTGATATACTCAAGGAGTGAGATGTGCTCAAGGTAGACTGTGGTATCAATTATAAGGGCGGTATATCAGATGCGGCGTTTACGATCGTGATAGGATGAGATGAGTATCATCCAGAGTGAGCGAGACTCATCCGCGCGACCAAATACGCACTAGATGAATCAATCAAAATCATCAAGCCAGGTGTCGTCGGCAAGACCTGGGGCAAGCGTATGCAGACACTGC
>CALHCH010000025.1 GCA_937930555.1 Candidatus Absconditabacterales bacterium
CCAAACCTACCAACAGACCCAAACCTACCAACAGACCCAAACCTACCAACAGACCCAAACCTACCAACAGACCCAAACCTACCAACAGACCCAAACCTACCAACAGACCCAAACCTACCAACAGACCCAAAGACTCAGACCAATGATGATGATCCAGACAAAGATGATAAAAAATCTGTACTGAATGAGATATATACTAAGCCTGAAGTAAAAAAACGCATCGTGGATGGGACGATATTTTTGCGTTCTTCTGATCCTGATAAGTTGGCTGCAGTCCAAAAAAAACTTGAAGAAAAATTTGGTGATGAGATAGACAGTATGTGACCATTGTTTCCTGAGACAGGATTGCTGGATGATGTGGTAGTGGATTTTGATGTGGATGAGTTGACGTATCTGGAGATAGTAGAGTTTTTGGATGATGAGGGGATATTTACTGAGTATGCGGTAGATACCGATACCAATACCGCAGTAGAACTGATGCCTAATATTAAGTTTTCTAGTAGAGGTGATTTGGTAAATAGAGAAAATACAGGTGCATATGATATATACGATCGTGATCCAGCTAATGAGGTGGGCCTTGTGATCCAAAAAGATGGGACAGTCGTACCTCGCCCTACTGCAGATATGGATGCTGGAGATCTAGTGAATCTACCATACAATGACGCAACAGCAATCATAAAAAGACAAGAACATCTTGCTAGTATTTGATTTGAAAAAATTGAAGCTTGTCTAGATTGATGAGTTGCTGTCCAAGTTGCTGTGATTGACAATGGTTTTGATATCACGCATGAGGATCTGCAGTGAAATATAGCTATAGCCGTGGATGTAGCTGATGAGGATGATAATGTACAAGTACCAAAAATAGCAAAAGAACGAAATCACGGTACCAAAGAAGCTGGTCTGATATGAGCTACTCACAATGAGTACTGAGTAAAATGAGTGACGCCTACCAGTGAGCTAGTACTCATCAAAGCAACCAAGGATACTGAGCATGGCGCAGATATCACTCACGGTATCGAGGCGCTAGCAGCAGCATATGAGCAATGAGCCACAGTGATCAACATGTCTTGGGGATGATTTGGTGATGTGCCAATGCTAAAAAGAGTGAGTGAGCAGATAGCAAGCAAGTGAGTACAGCTCGTGGCTGCAGCAGGTAATTACAACAAAAATGAGCCGTTTTTTCCTGCGGCATATGACTGGGTGGTATGAGTGGCTGCTATAGATGATCAATGAAACAAAGCTGAGTTTTCAAATTATGGTGATCGAGTAGATATATCTGCTCCAGGTACCAATATCATGACCACTGATCTGCAAAACACTTACAATAGATATAATGGAACAAGTGAGGCAGCACCACTGGTTGCTGGTTCTATAGCGTTGTTGCAATCAGTGCTACTAGAAGCATCTGAGATAGAGAGTCGTCTTGTCACTACCAAAGAGTTTGGCATATGAGCTTGACTGCTAGATGTATCGTTTTTGTGTGAGGAGTGACTTATAGATCGAGAAGCCGTAAAATCTTCTGAATGATATGTGCCTCTGGTGCAAGACGCTTGGTATGTACAACTGTATCAAGATACTGCAGACGTATTGTGAGATATACCCAATAAATTATTTGCTGCTATACTTCCACAATCATTACATGAAACAGTGTTTAGTACACAGTGAGCTGACATATCCACTACAGAAAAAAACTTGATTCGTTTCTTGTTGATTTTGTTATTGTTGTGTGTGCTGTGAGTAGCGGTATATATAGTGTATGACAAATCTATCAAATCCACTACCAAACAAGACTAATATCACTAATAACAAGAGTATGAAAATACTCTCTCGAAATGTAAACGGCATCCGTGCTGTGATGAAAAAAGATTTTTTGTGAATCATCCAAAAGGAAGATCCAGATGTTTTTTGTCTCCAAGAGACAAAGGCTTTTGTGCATCAGATGCCACCTGAGATGCAAGTATTGCCTCATCATCAGCATGTGTGTCGACATGCTGGTACCAGGGCTGGATATGCTGGTACTGCGATTTTTGCCAAGACGGCATATACCCACTCGTGCAATACCTTTGACCACTCTGACAAGTTTTATGAAGATGGGAGGATTACTGAGGTGGAGGTAGCAGACAAGGTATTATTGATCAATGGATATTTTCCAAACTGATGAACCAGAGCTGATGGTACTGAGATGTTGAGCTACAAATTAGCGTTTTATGATGAACTAGAAACGTACTTATTGTGAAAAATGAAAGAGTGATATGAGGTCATCCTCACATGAGATATGAATATCGTCCATACGGAGATCGACATCGCCAGACCCAGGGAAAACCAAAAAAGCATCTGATTTTTGCCAGTTGAAAGAAAAAGAATTGGAGATTTTATGCAAACATGTGGATTGACTGATATGTTTCGCCACTTCTCACCTGATGCGCTGGATGAGTACACTCGATGGAGCTATAGAGCAGGTGCCAGAGCTAGGAATGTCTGACGACGTATAGATTATTTTATGCTGAGTGCATGATTGGTGGACCAGGCTGTGTCGTGCATACATAGGCAAGATATACTGGGAAGTGATCACTGCCCAGTTGAGTTGGTTATAGATTTGTAGGTAGGATGTTTTTGGGTATAGATCCTGGTATCAGGAAATTGTGATATGGAGTGATAGATGGTGATGGACAGGTAGTCACTTCAGGTATTTTGCTATCTGACGAAAAGTCCCCAACCAGAAACGATCAATTTGCGAGAATGGTGGAGATATATCAGTTTTTTGATCAACTTATAATGGACTATCCTATACAGGCGGTTGGGATCGAGAAGCTGTTTTTTACTACTCGCAATCAATCTAATGCAGAGTTTGTGTATGGTGTAAGAGGCATTGTTGGGATGATGTTTCGTAGTCATACTATCCCACTACACGAACGAACTCCTCAAGAAATAAAAAAATACATCACAGGCAATGGCAACGCAAGCAAAGAGCTTATGCTTGCAGTAATAAAAAAAATGTTTGGACTCACCGACAAGCAACTCAAGCGACATGATGCTGCCGACGCGCTAGGTATCGCATTGATGGTCAAAAATAAACTGGAGCAAGAAAAAAAGATGAAAACAAAGTAGAGATTGCATTTTTGCGTGCAAATCAGCTTAATACGATAAATCACTTTTCTTTTGTGGGTGTGATTTGGTTATGTATCCCAAAAAAATATTTTGTAAATACAAAAACCTCATAACATCCCAGCATATTTGCAAAAAATAAGTCTTTTGTATACACTTAGGATAACTTAGGGTGAGCTTTTCTCTCATCACTGAGGTGATCAATGAGGAGCGGACCTAGGATCACATACAAAATAATTATTTTTGTAGTCTTTATTCTTTATTATATAGGTATGAAAAATTCTGGACATGGAGAAGGTATGGTGCATTTATTGGCCACTATTTGATTCTTTTTGTTGGCTTGAGTGTTGTTGTTGGCACCAGAAAACATCACATCTCAAGGAGCATTGTGAATTATGGCATTCTTGTTGTGACTCAAAACTATCGGTAATCTCATCATCGATAGCCACAACAAAATCCATTATCACGGCAAATCATCAAAGTCTAGTGCAACCAAAAAGAAAAAGTAAGACACATTCTTTGATAACCAAAGCCTATCGGGAGATAGGTTTTTTTGTTGATTTATATCTTGATCATATGTATAGTATGCTAGTTAGTTTAATTTAGTTTAATTGAATAGTCTCACTCACTTAGTCTAATTTGTGAGTTGAGGCTATTCATCTTTCAAATAAAAAATAAAAATACTCAAGAATTCTTGAGTTTGAAGATATACTTGATTTTTCGTTTTGTTTTGAGTGTCTACTTCATTGAAGTAGGCATTTTTCTTTGTATTTTCTTTGTACTTTTTATTGAGCCTGGATTGATATTGGGTCTACAACTGCTATACAATAGGTAGTTTACTACTTACCTCATCCAGATGCTAGATGTTAGATATTCACCAGATTTGCTAGGTGCCGCAACAGATAAGACTTACTATGCACTCACGATGTTTCCTTATCCGTCTGGGATAGGGCTACACTGTGGTCACGCCTCCAATTATACTATCAATGACGTGATGGCTAGATACAAGCGTATGCAGTGATATACGGTATTAAATCCTATTGGTTTTGATGCGTTTGGTCTGCCGACTGAAAACTACGCTATCCAACAAGGCAAGCCAGCTCGCGAGGTCACAGATGCCAATAAATTCCACTTCCTAGAGCAACTCAAGGCATTGAATATGAGTTTTGACTATAGTAGGATATTGGATACCTCAGAGCCTGAGTATTACAAGTGGACGCAGTGGATTTTTTCCAAGTTGTACGAAGCAGGTCTTGTGTATAGAGATACGCTCTGGGTCAATCGATGTCCTAGCTGTATGACTGTCCTAGCAAATGATCAGGTAGTAGATAGCAAGTGTGAGAGATGCAAATCAGAAATCATCCAAAAAAAACATCCTCAGCGATTTATCAAGATCACAGACTATGCTGATAGACTCATAGATGATCTAGATACTCTAGACCGACCAGAAGAAACAAAAATAGCACAAAAAAATCGAATAGGTAGATCCGAGGGAGCTGAGATTGATTTCAAGATAGCCCTCACCCCCCAACCCCCTCTCCCAAACACTCCTCGTACCTCGTCGCTAGGAGAAGGGGAGATAGTTATCACATGTTTTACCACACGTCCAGATACCATATATGGTGTGACAGCACTCGTCCTCGCACCAGAAAACACCCTACTAGACAGTCTACTAAATGACAACAAAAGACAAGAAGTGGAAGAGTATAGACAAAAGACTCTGTCAAAAACTACTGTCCAGAGACAGCAAGATCTCAAGAAAAAGACTTGAGTACAATCTGGACTATACGCCATACATCCTCTGACTCAGGAGCAGATACCAGTATGGTATGCAGACTATGTCCTAGCTGGATATGGATCTGGAGCAGTGATGAGTGTCCCAGCACACGATGAGAGAGATCATGAGTTTGCTCAGAAGTTTGGGTTGGAAGTGAGGCAGGTGATATCTTCATGAAACCCTCACCCCAGCCCTCTCCCGACCGCTTCGCTAGGAGAGGGAGTCCGTGAGGACACTTCTAGTAGTAAGTCATACAAAAACGATATGTATGTTTCTAGCAATATAGCTACGATCAATTTTGCAAAAGAGTTGAGAAAGACAGAAACTAATGGTGAAAAATTTGTATGGGAATTGTTGAGAAATAGAAAATATAAGAATCTCAAACGAAGAAGACAACATGCCTTGTTGCAATATATCGCAGATTTTTATTGCGATGAGCTCAAATTGGTGATAGAGATAGATGGACCACATCATGAAAATCAAAAGGAATATGATACTCATAGGGATGAATCTATATCAAAACTATGAATAACTGTAGAGAGAATCACTGCAGATGAATTGTATAACGAGCCAGCAACATTGTTTGAGAAGATAGATACTCATCGTGATCAGCTATCCCAAGCTGTCCCATCTCCTAGTGACGACGAAGGAGGAGCGATTGGGAGAGGGCAAGGGTGAGGGATAAACATCGTCCGCGAATGAATCCTCATCAACTCAGGAGAGTTTGACTGACTGACTCATATAGAATGACAAGAAAAAATCACTGCACATCTAGAAACTCTATGAGTAGGGAGAAAGAAAATCACCTATAAGCTCCGTGATCGATCTGTAAGTAGGCAGAGGTATTGGGGTAGTCCGATACCGGTATATTACAAAAAAGGAACTGTAACATGAGAGTTGTTTAATCAAGAAAGATATCTCAAACTACTTACTTTGGCTGATGAACTTCATAGTATTGCGAACGAAATTTGATGAAAAGTAGTATTTTTTTCTTGATTTGCTATATCTTTATTTGCTTGATATCAGTTTAGAAACCATTCTGATTTAGATTGTTTTTATGTGTGAGATCACGCTGATAAATTTTATAATTACCTTGAGAAGCAAGGATATGTTTTAAAAGATGTAAAGAGTGCTCTATATGAAAAAAATGGTATAGAAATAGAGTGTGACACAAGTGAGTTATTGGAAAAGTGGAGAGATGAATGATTAGATATTGATCTGCTTATTGATACCACAGATCGTTGACTTCATATATTGGCAGTGAGTGAGCAAATAAAAATTAAAAAGTTTATCGCGAAAAGAAGAAATCTACCAAAGGATGATCGAGATTTGAAAGTGCTGGCTAATGAAGATGTAAGGAGCCATATGCAAAAAATCCCTCATCTCATCCCAGAGTCAGAACTCCCAGTCGTGCTACCGTTAGATCTAGAGGAGTATCAACCTACTGGCAAGAGTCCACTCGAGGATCATCTGACTTTCCCTCAATATCAAAAAAAACTCAAGGCACTTCTTATTCATGGATGGTGAAATTCTAGTGATGATCCTTGATGTTTGTGATGAGTGCAGAGGGCACTAGAACAGCAGTGAGTAGAGGTTGAGTTTCCAGATCTTAGCTTTGCTCAAGACTATGATTTTGAAAAAGCGATGCATGAGTTGTGTGCTTATGATGTGGATATAGTGGTATGACATAGTACCTGAGGATATCTAGCAATGCAGTATGCATCTACCAGAGACTGTCATTGTGTACTGATAGCTCCTACTTTAGATGCTCTATCTATGAAGCAGATTGAGAAGATTTCTCCTATAGAATTTTCGAGTAAGAATGTTTTTGATTTTCATAATACAGAAATTAATTTTGAGCAACTGAACCAAGAAAAAGTTTCACTATTTTTTGGTGAAAATGATTGACTTATAGACCAGCGTTTTGTGGATGTGTTTGCTCAAAAATTACCAAGCTCATCTTTTGATGTGCTCCCAAATAGATGACATATGTGAAGCACAGAATGAACTGATGCTATAGAAGAAATCAATGCATATATCATAGATCAGGTGACTAAGCTCAACTCTCAAACCTACACTCGTGAATGCGACACCCTAGATACCTTTATGTGTAGTTCATTCTATTTCCTCCGTTTTCCTGATGTAGACAATCCTGATGAGCTGATACGCAAGGAGCTAGCCGACAAGATGTTCCCGATTGATTTTTATATCGGCGGGAAAGAACATACGGTCTGACATCTTCTATACTCCCGTTTTATACACAAATTTTTGTTTGATCAATGATATGTACCTAGTGCAGAACCATTTGCCAAGCTCGTGCATCAGGGTATGGTGCTGGGTGCGGATGGGCGCAAGATGGGGAAGAGGTATGGCAATGGGATAGATCCTATGGAGGTGATACAGCAGTATGGGACCGATGCAGTGAGGATGTATCTGATGTTTATGTGACCGGTGGAGTCTGACAAACCCTGGAGCGATACAGCGCTCAATGGTGTGGCGAAGTTTTTGAAAAGAGTACATGCATTGCTGGATATGGACTGGAGAAACACAAAAAATGATGCTGTGGAGTCTATCATCCACGAGACGATACAGTGAGTCTCTCACGATATAGATCGCCTCAAGCTCAATACATGTGTGTCCAAGCTGATGATCTGTGTCAATACCATATACGAACATACAGCCGTGACGGATGAGCAGTTGCAGTATCTAGCACAGCTGATGGCGCCGTTTGCGACTGAGACGGCTAGCAAGATCTGGGAAGCGACAGGATGAGTGTGAGATATACATCTCAGCTCTCGACCAGTAGCTGATGAGTCCAAGATACAGGCATCCACTATCACGCTCCCTATCCAGATCAATGGTAAGATGAGATGAAATATGGAAATCACAGCAGGATTGAGCGAACAAGAAGTGGTGACTCTCGCCAAAGAGGTAGAAAACATCGCGAAGCGATTGGCAGAATGAGAGATCAAAAAGATTATATGGGTGCAGGATAAGATATTGAATTTGATAGTGTGATATGGCGATTACTAATCGCCGGTACAGTTCTCAAATTATTATGTGCATGTAGCGGCGATCATCGATCGCCATCCCTATCCAAAATCATATTCCAATATATGAAGATGCGTAATATGGCGATTACTAATCGCCGGTACACCTGTGTATAATAATATCTATTTGCCGGAAATATCTTTCATTTTATATGTCTTATATATGCATCAGAAGAAATTTCATCGCAAAAGAAATAGACTGCAATGATATGATTATTCAAGCTCTTGAGCTTATTTTGTGACCATATGTACATTTGAGATGAAGTGTATATTTGGCGAAATAATAGAGGATGAGATGATGTGCAATCAATATGGAAAGATAGCAGAAAAGTATCGACATGAGATCGTAAATATCTATCCTAGTGTAGAGCTTGATGCGTATATAGTGATGCCAAATCATATACATGGAATCATCATTTTGCCTCCATGATGAACTACAAATCTCTCTACAATCATCAAATGATATAAGCGAGCATGTACCAAGGAGATTAGAAAAACAATACCAGATTTTGCTCGACATAGAACATATTATGACAACATCATACGCAATCAAAAGATGTATGATACCATAGTACAGTATATGGTCGAAAATCCGATGAGATGGGGTGAGGATAAGTTTTATTTTTAACATTCAAATGAAATTATTTTTGACATCATCAATACGCTTTGTGACACATGAGGTGGATAGGTTATACAGTCTTGAATGAAAAAAAATTGGCTGGATATGGAATGCTGCAGATCAAAAGTGATGATCTGCAACATCACGAAATATCTTGAATATAGAAGCTCTCAAATCTATATGAGCAGAGCTTGTAGATATTGATCTACGTCAAGATGTTGATTTAACCATCAAGCAACTTGATGAGATAGATGCATTGTATGTGTCATGATGAGATACATATTACCTTTGTGAATTGGTGAAGAATAAGAACCTCTCTCAGATCTTGAAAGATCGTATACTGTCTGGACTGGTATATATAGGCACTAGCGCATGATCACAATTGGCATCCAAACACGCATATTATCCTCAAGATGGAAAGGTACATACATGATTGTGATTAGTTGATTTTAACTTCATCTCTCATTGGTGATCTGATAGATTCTTGGAAAGAAGGCGTGATATGTATGAGGATATGTATTATCACGATAGACCATACATTATGCTCACAGATAGAGATTTTATATATGTGGATGGTGCAAATATGCAAATAATTAGGGAGATAGAAAGCTAAAGAATTAAAATGTGTAAATAATATTTTTTTATTATCAGCGATCAATGAATTCCGGTTTAATTGCTAAAAAAGAAAAAGTGTTAGAATACTATGAGAAGCACAAAAGACTGGTTTCTCCAATTTTTTGAGTTGTCAAAATGACTAAAAATACGCTGCAACATCTAGATATGAAAGATCGTAATCATGCAAGATCTGAGCAAGAAAAGAGTGTGAGATATGATTGTTTTTTGTATATACATTATATAGTAGAGAACTCTCATTTGGCTCAAGAATGGAAAATATGACAACAGTATGAGGTGGTAAAAAAATTTGGTAAAAAAGAAAAACAGATGTTGAAAGTTGAGCATTTTTGATTGGTATGAATTGTAAATCAATCTGACTGATACAAAACTAGAATAAAAGTAGTGATTAAAAAAGTATATGGTCGAAATCATGCAGAAGTAATCTCGGTCATCCCTGCACGAAACTCAAAATGATACACAAAAATGTTTTTTGAAGAAACAAAAAAGCCTAACTAGAGTCAGGCTGTTTTGTTGTCTGTGTCAGATCTATTGTCCGACAAGTGGGACGAACCCTACAGACAACATCATTATATGGATTTTGATATGATAATTCAAGTTTTTTATGAATAAAGCACACGACACACTCAAACATTATTTCGGTTACGATACATTTCGTCCTTTGCAGGAGGAGATTATTTCTCATATCGTGGCTGGAGAGGATGCGTTGGTGATTATGCCTACTGGTGGGGGTAAGTCGCTGTGTTTTCAGCTGCCAGCACTACTACTGGATGGGCTGACTATCGTGATATCGCCACTGATCGCTCTGATGAAAGATCAGGTGGACTCGCTCAGAGCCAATGGTATTCCTGCTGCATATATCAACTCCAGTCAGGATGAGATAGAAAAACAAGAAGTGCGAACCAAGATCAAAAATAAAGAGATCAAATTGTTGTACCTGGCACCTGAGAGTATGAGAGCGATCCAATCGTTGCGTGAGACCACGACGATATCACTGATCGCAGTGGACGAGGCGCATTGTATCTCGAGCTGGGGTCACGATTTTCGTCCTGCATATACACGTCTCCAGGTATTGAAAAAACTCTACCCAGATGTCCCACTCGTGTGACTCACTGCCACCGCAGACAAAGCGACTAGACAGGATATCCTGGTCCAGCTAGGTATACCAGAGGCTCGTGTATTTTTGAGTTCTTTTGATAGACCCAATCTCTCGCTGACCGTGCGTCCAGGACAAAAACGTCTGGAGCAGATCCTGTCTATCATCTCGACCAAGCCAGATGAGTCGGGGATCATCTACTGTCTGAGTCGTGGGAGTACCGAAAAACTCGCTGACAAGCTCAGTAGTGCTGGTATCAGTGCGCAGGCATATCACGCGGGGATGCCTCACGATCGTAGGGAACAAGTCCAAAACGATTTTTTGATGGACAATGTGCAGGTGATTTGTGCGACTATCGCGTTTGGGATGGGGATAGACAAGTCCAATGTGAGGTATGTGATACATTATAATTTGCCAAAAAATATAGAGTGATACTATCAGGAGATAGGTCGTGCTGGTCGTGATGGACTAGAGAGTGATACGATCTTGTTTTATAGCTATGCTGATGTGATGCAGCTGACCAAGTTTGCTCAGGACAGTGGCAATGCTGATGTGCAGATAGCCAAGCTCGAGAGGATGAAGCAATACGCTGAGTCACTCACATGTAGGAGAAAGATATTGTTACATTATTTTGGTGATGCGACAGACCAAAACTGTGGCAACTGCGATGTATGCAAACACCCTCCAGAGATGTTTGATGGGACGGTGATAGCTCAGAAGGCACTGAGTGCTGTATACAAGCTCTGACAGCAAGAGTCTATGAGGACTACGATCGATGTGCTACGCTGATCTCGCAATGCATATATTGTGAGTCGTGGCTATGAGTCGGTGAGTACTCACGGTATCTGATCTGATATACCACAGATAGAGCGACAGCGATATATCATCCAGTTGCTCAATCTCGGCTACCTGGAGATAGCGTTTCATCATCGTGATGCGCTGATACTGACCGAGTCAGCCAGAGGTGTGCTGTTTGGTGGTGATACTGTGTCTCTGGCCAAACCTCACCAGGACCATATATCACAAGCAAGCAAAAAATGAATGACCAGTGTAGAAAAGAAGATCGCAGAAAAGAACAAGAGACTCCAATGACCAACTCTGCTAGAACAACTAAAGTCACTGAGAAAATCGCTGAGCATGTCAGAAAACGTGCCGTGACATACACTCCTGAGCGATGCGACCCTCAAGCATATAGAACAAGTGCAGCCTACTACATTGGGTATGCTAGAGACCATACAATGACTCTGAGACACCAAGATAGACAAATATGGACACAAAATACTCAAAGTAGTCACGTCATATCACGTCCTGACAGGAAGATGACAGGTCAAAAAATGAGTGTCAATATGATCTACATTTATGCAGACATACGATCTCCTCCAACAAGGCAAAACTCCTGAGCAAATCGCCAAGACCAGAGACCTCGCACTCGGGACGATATATACCCATATATGACGCCTCCACGCATCTGGCAAGGATGTAGATATCACGAGCTATATATCTGACGCCAAGGTCGATCTGATCGCATCAGCACTCACAAGCGTAGACCATCAGGGTAAGCTCAAACCATTATATGAGCATATGTGATGAGAGGTGAGTTATGAGGAGTTAAGGTTGGGGATGCAAGTAGTGGGGAGGTAGAGGGTAGTAGTTGGAGATTGGAGATTAGAAGCTAGGATATGGTCTCATAGTATGTGCCTACCATGCAAAATGTTTTTAGCTTACCATATAGGATGGACAAAGTAGAGAGAAGCTTGCGGGAAACACTGAGAAGATTTTTTGAGCCTACAAAGTATCTTAAAAAATCACTTATAACACTATCATTGTATGATATTGTTTCTACGTTACTCATGCTCTCTTTGATCTATGGTTCTCAGTATTTGGTTGCATCTATAGAGAATACAAATTTTGATTGATTTATATTATGGGTCAAAATTTTACTGGCAATCGCAGTTATATCCTTCATTTTAAGAACATTTTGTAAACCATTTATCTTCTCAGTCTTCAAAAATTGAGGGCAAAGACTAGATGAAATATATGTAAAAAAAATGATAGAATCAGATAATAATGTTTATGAGCAGATTTGAACTTGACGTATGGTTGCAGTGTTTTCAAAATGAATGTCAGTTCGACTTGATCTGTATCGATCAATATTTTGAGATCTTTTTGCATCACTCACAACGTTTCTTGTGTTTTTTGTATCCCTCTACCTCAAGGATATAAGAATATTTTTTGTAATGTTATTATCAGTAATTCTGGTTATTTTCTGGTTTTATTTATTTTGAAAACGTCCCTATGACCGAAGAAGAAAAAGTACTGATGAGTGGATTTCTATTAAGAGACTTCAAGTAAAACGATTTATGTCAAAACAAGAAATAATGCAGCAAGACACTCTTGATCTTGAGCTTGATAAAAGAAGATGACATAATGAAAAACGATATCATTTTAAGAAAATCGAAAAAGTATATCAATGAATTTCGTTTGACTGATCAATGCTTATAGTTACGCTGCTTTTTGTTTTTACATTATATTTATCAGGATTGAGGGTAATCGATGGAACTTTTTGATATGCTGATATGATTCTTATAGTTTGACTAGGCACTACTTTTTTAAATTCAATGAGCTGATTATTGAGAAAATTTAGAATTTTAACAGATAAGTGGATTGAAATAGAGAATGTTTTAGATCTGATTGATAGAATAAAACCAGCTAGAGATATACATATATGAGAGAGTTTTCAATGTAAAGATGGAGTTATAGATATCCAAAATATCACCTATGCATACGATATAGAAAAAGTATTTGATAACTTCTCTCTCGATATCAAGTGAGGCAATAAGACGGCTCTGGTATGAGTGTCATGATCTGGTAAATCAACCCTAGTCAAGCTCATCGCAGGCTATCTGAGACCGGATAGTGGATCTATTATAGTAGACGGACAAGATCTATCAGACACCTCACTCAAATCATACTACAAACATATCTGATATCTCACTCAGGAGCCTAGTGTGTTTGATGGGACAGTAAGTGAAAATCTGACCTATGCGATAGACGGAGAAGTAGATAAAGACCTCCTAGATCAAGCGATCAAGCACGCTAGGTGTGAGTTTGTCTATGATTTTCCAGATGGGTTGGAGACAGAGATAGGTGAGAGAGGTATCAGACTCTCTGGGGGTCAGAGACAGAGACTCGCTATCGCCAAGATCTTTCTCAAAAATCCTGAGATCATCATCTTGGACGAACCGACCTCAGCATTGGATAGCTTTTCCGAAGAATGAATCACCGAAGCAATGCATAATTTGTTTGAGTGACGTACGGTGATCATCATCGCGCATAGACTGCAGACAGTGAGAGAGGCAGATGATATCATCTTACTAGAGGATGGACAGATCACAGAGAGGGGGACACATGATGAGCTGGTAGCGAGATGATGACAGTATGCCAAGATGTTAGAATTGCAGAGTGGTTTTTAGTATATTATATGATATGTCAGATATCAAACAGAGGTATGATACACTCGTAGCTCAACTATGACCTACTCAGCTCCTCGCAGTGACCAAATACCAAAGTGATGCAGTCACGCTACAAGCTATACAATCCTGAATCACCCTCATCTGAGAGTCTAGGGTGCAAGATGCACCCAGAAAACATCAGCTCATACACGATGCTGGACTGCACTGCGAGATGCACATGATAGGACATCTCCAGACCAACAAAGTCAAAGACGCGATACAGATTTTTGATACTATGCAGAGTGTGGATAGCGAAAAATTGTTGAGAAAAATCGATCACGAAGTATCAATCTCGTGACACAAGGAGTATCAAAAGATCCTCCTCCAACTCAATCTCAGTTGAGAATCACAAAAATACG
This sequence comes from Candidatus Absconditabacterales bacterium, assembly GCA_937930555.1. GTDB lineage: Bacteria > Patescibacteriota > Gracilibacteria > Absconditabacterales > Absconditicoccaceae > JAHDCT01. The sequence continues at coordinate 14,152 of CALHCH010000025.1, forward strand.
GCTTCGATATCGGGCAGCTAGCAGAGATGCTCAGTCTATGCGACTCTCTACCATATATCAGATGTGAGTGACTAATGTGTATGGGAGCTCTATGAGATGTAGATCGCACCAGAGATATTTATACTCAGTGTAGATCACTATGTGATGTATATGATCTACAAGTATGTAGTATAGGTATGAGTGGAGATCGAGAGATTGCTGTCCAGGCATGATCTACGATGGTGAGATTATGAAGTGCTTTATTTATTAATAATTAAGTATGAAAATACTTTATATTTGCCAATGAAATATCTGAAGAAGTCAGATGGCTGAAGCATTTACAAATAACTTGACTGATCATGTTGCTATAAGTGCATGAATTGATGATGTATGAAAAAAATATGAATACAGACCATATGAGCCGGCAGTAGATCTTCTGTATAAAAAATATGGAATTGATATGTCTCAACAAAAAGCTAAACACCTAACTGAAGATATGATTGATGATGTGCAAAAGGTTTTTCTTTTGTGTTCACAGGATGAGTGCACAAGTCTTATACCAGACTATATATTGAGTTTTCCAGAATTAGTAATTCATTATGTATCTGATCCCAATCATTTAATAAATAATAATTTAAAATCGATTGCTGACTACATATATTCATTTGTTGTCGATGCTCTTTGAGATGATTGAATGTAATTTTGATGTTTAATTTACTAATTTAACAATGACCTACTGAATCACCCTATTGATCTGAGTGGTTGTATGTGCAATGCTAGATGTAGTATGAGTATCGCTACTCAAAAAATACTTTCACTCCAGTATATGATCGCTGATGAAGCAAGATATCGATCGAGTAGCGGCGATACTGACTCGAGTATTGCTCACGTGAGGGATACTTATTTTTGTTATTTCGAACCCTGTGGTGGTAGATCTGTGAGATGCAGTGAGTATGGGTATGCTATACGGGATGTTTGTGTATGGTATCTATGAATGCACCAATCAAGCACTACTCATCAAGCGAAAACGAAACCTCGTGCTAGCGGATGTAGCACGAGGTATGTGTTTGTGTAGTGTAGTGAGTGGGGTACTGCGAGTGGTATTTCAGTCGTTGATAGGGTAGTAAGAGACTATATCAAACCGTGCACAACCAACACGTCATTGCGAGAAGAATACGTCATCCTGAGCGAACGC
>CALHCH010000026.1 GCA_937930555.1 Candidatus Absconditabacterales bacterium
TTGCCTGTAGGTGTGGTAAACATTGATTTTTTGGTGACGAGACCCTTGACTGTCTGTAAGGTGCCATCTGTGAGTGCGGTACTGAGATTTTTGATTTCTTTGCGATCTTCGTATGTACGAGGAAAATACAGCATCAAGTCCTTGAGTGACTCTATGCCGACGCTTTTTAGGATATTGATATATTTGGGTGTTGTTTTGAGTTGCTTCTTTAGTTCCATATATGATTGATAATGATCTAGAGATGCTTAACAAGAGGTCAGTTTATTGTATAGCTCAACATATGAAAAAAACAAATATACTCGCTGTGGACTATGGGACCAAATACATCGGCCTGGCTTACTGGAACGAGAGATCAGGGATGACGATGCCCATAGGGACGATGTACAATGATGCATCGTTGTTGTTTGATTTTGGGGCAGTGTTGGAGAGATATTTTATCTGACAGGTCGTGATATGATATCCCAAACAACACAAAAGACTGCAGATCAAGATCGATACGTTTGTGGATCAGATGGGTATGTTGGACTCCAATCTCAATATCAAAAGAGTAAATGAGGAGTATACAAGCGTGCAGGCAGCGGCTACATTGGGTACTAGCGACAAGACGTTGGCGGAGGATACGGTGGCAGCTATGCATATATTGGAGTACTATCTACAGACCAAAGATGCTTAACAAGTATTATCTTATATGTTATAGTAAATAGACTTTAAATTTAGATGTATTTACTACGTAGTATATCTACGTAATTATAAGATATGAACTACGGTTTAATTGTCTTGGGAGATACAAGATATAGTTCAATTTTAATAATCGATACACTATACTTATTTTTGCCAACCAAAAGTTATCAGTTGTGACAATAATATATTCATTTATACTTGACAATACTATTTATAATAGTATATTATACCCGTGAAAGAAGAACTATTACCGTCATATATACTAGTTTACAACTACTGTTTCACATATATATTTTTTTATAACGGTTTCTTGACTACTTGGGTCACACTCTCCAATAAAAGGTGAGAAGTGCTTGACTTGGAGACTCATATAAGTAATAAAGAGGTAGTTTTCTCCGTATTTTATTTATATTATCTTGCTTCTTATGTGATTTCGTGCAAAAATGGATGACAAGAAAATAAAAGTCGATCTCGACAAGACAAATGTCAAAGACATTCTACAGTATTGTAAGCCAAAAGAGCAGTTGGTGCTGTACAGAAAATTTGGTCTCGTAAGTGGTACAGAAGTACCATTGCAGAGAATTGGTGAGAGCTATAGCCTCACGAGAGAGAGAGTGAGACAGATCGAAGCACAATGATTGATGAGATTTAGAAGATTGATCATTGGTAACGAAAAATACCTCAAAGTAATCGAAGAAGGAAAGAAAATCCTAGATATGAATGGTGGCTACCTCATCGAAGACGAATTTCTCGCAAAACTTGTCAACAAAGGAATTGGTAAATTTAATATGCAGGAGTTGAAGATGATCATCGTCTCTGACTTTGATATCTACTACCTTAAGAGAAACAGAAGAATCTGGAAAGGATTCTTTATCGAACCTCTCTTTGAAGATCTCCTCACAGATATGACTATCTACGTGACAGAATACTTTGAAAAGAAAGGCGAAGCAGAAGATCTCTACGAATTTGTGGACAAGCTCAAAGAGGTATACACCACCAAATATCCAGATATCGAATACCTAAATAACAACCTTTTCTACACAAATTTCTTCAAATCCATCAAAGGAACTGCTACATTCTACGGTAAGGTAGGGTTGGATACATTTACGGAAGTAAATCCTAAGACTATCAAACAAAAAGTACTGTATATCTTGAGAAGAATAAACAAACCACTACATTATCAAGAAATGGCTACAAAAGTCATGGAATGGTTCCCAGAAAAACCAGTCAAAGTAAATACCGTCCACAACGAACTCGTAAAAAACAACGAATTGTTTGTAAATATGGGTCTAGGTATCTACGGACTCAAGGAGCGAGGTTTTCAGTGAGGTAGTGTCAAGGAAATCATCGAGAGAATTTTGACTGCTATCAAGAGACCTATGCCAATCAAAGAAATCCAAAAAGAAGTACTCAAAGAAAAAATGGTAAGCCCAAATACTATCGTACTTACACTCCAAAAGTACAAAGAACTGTTTGAGAGAGTAGATAAGGGAGTATACCAGATGAAAAAATAATCATCTTCATCATCTAAAGAATTTTAAAAGCTACAAAAATAAGCGAGCCTCACGAAAGTGAGGCTTTCTTCTTCTTGATATGGTGCGATAGATTAGTATGTTTACTCGTACGTGAAAATAAACCATGCTCAGGTGGTGGAATTGGTAGATCTGTGTAGCAGTAGAGCGAAGCTCATCTGCGAAGCGATACTCCCGAGCGCAGCGAGTGGGGTGCACGGTACGTGGTGAATAACAAAAATAAACAAGAAAATATATCCCCTCATTGATTAAGAAAATGCTCAGGTGGTGGAATTGGTAGACACGCACGCTTGAGGGGCGTGTGCCGAAAGGTGTGAGGGTTCGACTCCCTTCTTGAGCACCATATAGGATTTGAAATGACCCATATAGACTTCTCCAGTTGGAGAGGTTTTTGTTTATCAGAATTTGAT
>CALHCH010000027.1 GCA_937930555.1 Candidatus Absconditabacterales bacterium
TATGTGATATAGAAGCAAAAAAAGCTATAAAAGCATTAACATTGATTTTATGATGAGGCGCAAAAGCCAGTATTATTGATGCAGCGTATATGGTGATACGAAACAAAATTGATTTAAATAATTTTTCACAACAATTTGATAATTATTGGAACAACGAATTATATGAAGATGTAAAATTTAACTATCAATGGAAGAATGAGGATCACTTAGATCTTGCATATGATGCTATTAGGTGATTGTCAGAGGCGTACCTAAAAGATAAGCAAATAGAGGATTTATTATACAACTTATCATTTAATGATTAGACTCTTCCACACATCAGAAAAATCCGACAATAAGATATTTCAGTATATGCTTGGGATGCAGCCTAGCGATGGGTGGATGTTGATCGATGAGGAGTCGCAAGAGGTGACTGCGTTTTTGGATGCGAGATATTATCAAAAAGTTGAGAGCAAAAAGTTGAAAGTAAAAAGTGAGGAGTATGTACTGCAAAATGTGTTGGTAGATAAGAAGTTTACTGAGCTACTCAGCGACCATATAGCGTGAGATGCTCATATAGTGATAGAAAATCACCTACCATATATCGTGCGAGACAAGCTGTCTGGGTGGAGTATCCAGACGTATGGTTCGGATATTTTTGTGTTTGATGAAGATCAACGAGCGACTGCTATCAGAATCCAAAAATCACCAAAAGAAATCGAGAGTGTACAAAAAGCGATACAGATCAATCACACGCTGTGGCAGTCGATCCAGGAGTTGGGCGACCATATAGTGGGGATGACGGAGCTGGAGGTGAGGGGTATGTTGATACAGCAGGCGATGTCGCTGGGTGCGAGTGGAGAGGCATTTGATACGATCGTGGCGAGTGGTGTGCATAGTGCGATACCACATCATAGATCGAGCCAGACCGTGATACAGCCTGGAGCATTGCTGATCGATATGTGACGAGTAGTGGATGGCTACTGCAGTGATATGACCAGATGTCTCTGGGTATGAGAAAATACAGAAACAAGCATACAGAAACAAGAGCGTGAGGAGTATGAAAAAATTTTGAATATAGTACAGGATGCTCACGATGCGGCATTGGCATTGAGTGAGGTGGGGAGAGGTTTTGTAGATCTCGATACGGCTGCTAGAGCAGTGATACAAGAGTGATGATATGGAGAGTATTTTACCCATTCGCTATGACATGGGGTAGGGCTGGATGTACATGAGGCACCGTCAGTAGGCTCTAGATCTACGGGTACCATACAGCAGGGTATGGTCTATACCATAGAGCCAGGCATCTACCTCCCAGGCAAGTATGGCGTCAGACGAGAAAACATCGTCATCGTAGAGTAGTATATGCCAATATATGACACAAAAACAAAAATCACAGCAGATCTTGAAAACAGGGGTGAGATGGGTACTATGCTTGTCACGAGAGAGGAAAAATATGTGAGCTTGTCATCCTGAGCTTGTCGAAGGGTGCGACTAAAGTGCATAGCAACTCAATCAATTCTCAAAATCTACTCATCTAAAATTCTAATAATCTATATTGGGGTGTAGCTAATTACTTCCCTATAAGAACAGAGCGAATGCGATAGTTCGAGTAGATGGAAGAAATATATGCGATATCCGTAGACAGTAATTCAATCAATTCTCAAAATCTACTCATCTCAATTCTAATAATCTATATTGGGGTGTAGCTAATCAAACACCTATGAGGTCAGAGCGCAGCGATAGACCGAATAGTTATGTTTGATATATGCGATATCCGTACATTGTGAAACACAACAAGATATTGCGAAATAACTTACAAGAGAAATATTACCATGATGGGGTGTAGCCAAGCTGGTAAGGCACCGGGCTTTGAACCCGTGATCCTAGGTTCGAGTCCTAGCTCCCCAGAATTTAAATTTTAAAATCTAAAGTAGAAAATTTAAAGCGAAATATATAGAAAACCTTCACGAGAGTGGAGGTTTTTTTGTGTTGCTATCTTATATATCTTGCATATCTAATAATTGGAAGGCACAAATTAGAGGGCAAGGTACTATAATTGGATATATTTTTATATTTTTTTTGCATGTGATGAAAAAAAAATTGCTCATACTAGTGTCACTAATTGCTTGAGGCATCGTGCTGTCGGCTTGCTCATCTACACCCACTCAAGATATCTGATGAGACGCCAATCCACAAGTATTTGGTCGTAGTGGACTATCTACCGATACATCCAAGACATCTATCAATCTAGATGAAGTACTGGATGGATGACCAGGAAAAGATGGTATACCTAGTATAGATACACCAAGTTTTGTATCTATATCTGATCCATCAAACACATATCTCTCACCAGAGTCAGAATGAATCTTGGTAAATCTCGCCGGGACCAAAAAATGGTACTCATACAATATCCTCAATCGACACGAGATCGTCAATGATAGTTTTGGTGAATGAGAAGATCAGACGCATGTGGCGGTTACTTTTTGTCCTTTGTGTGGTTCTGCATTGGTGTTTGATAGGACGGTAGATGGTCAGTTGTTGGAGTTTGGGGTATCAGGCAAGTTGCACAACTCCAATCTACTGATGTATGATCGTACCAATGAGTCACTCCGATCACAGTCCTTGGGTGAGGCGGTAGTGGGAGAATTTTTGGGTACGAAGCTTGATTTTGTGGATGCAGATCTACTTACACGACAGGAGGTGCAGGAGTTTTATCCTGATGCTGAGATACTGAGTACAGATACCGGAGCCAATAGAAGATATGATAGGATACCATACTGAGATTATGATACCAATGATGATTTATTTTTTCCTGTAGCAAACAAAGAGGACGTACGTTTTCCTCTCAAGACGCGTATGTTTATCAGTAATATTTCTGATACTATCTCGATAGCATACCATATGGAGGATCTCAAGGATCTAGGTACGGGTACTATAGATGTAGATGGTGTGATATATACTGCTACATTTGATAGATGAAATCGAAAAATAGTCGATCCAGACGGCAATCAAACTCCGTGATATTTTGAGATGCGATTTTCTCGAGCCAATAAAAATGCAAG
>CALHCH010000028.1 GCA_937930555.1 Candidatus Absconditabacterales bacterium
AAACACCAAAGAAAATACCCAAAATAGTAGTGAGTTTAAGTAGCTTATCTTACTAGATATTGATAGTTTACTCATCAGTTGTATCTAATGTCTTAATAAATCTATATCAAAATCATCTTCTTGTCTGTATATATTCTTTTCATATTTTTTTTCTGATAACATTTATATAAACATCCAACTTATCATCACCAGAAAAGATATCTTCTCATCGCATGTGATCTATTAAGTCAGTTCTACTCAAAAAGATTCACTGATTCCTACAAAGATATTCCAGAAGCTCTTGTTGTTTTGTTGTTAGATCTACCGAATTTCATTTTACTGTCACAGTATGAGAGAGTAAATCAATGCTTACCTCTCAAATTGTAGTTTTCTCATGAGGTTGTAGTCTCCTTAAGAGTGAACGTATCCTAGCTTCTATTAACTGTAAAGAGCTTGGTTTGGAAATATAGTCATCTGCTCATCCATCTAATCATTTAATAGCATCTACATCTGTAGTTTTCGCAGTAAGCATAATCACTCAGCTGTCTGTTGTACCTTTTATGTGTAAGCAAAGATCTTCTCATGAAATAGTTGGCAACATGAGATCCAAAAGGATTACATCGTACTCTTGAGTGTCAATGAGCTGTTTTGCTTCTCATCAATCATGTGTTACTTGGCATTTATATCATCTGTTTGATAAATAAGCATCAAGATTTTTGGCAATTTTTTTATCATCTTCGACTATCAGTATAGAGTACATTTTGCTCTTATAGAGGTAAAACTAATCATCATAATCTCAATCATTATCTTCTTCTAATCATTCTGAGATAATATTTCAATTATTAGCATCAATATGAATATAACGATCATCTGTAAATTCAACTTCTCGGTACAGAATTCAATCATCCGCCTCTAAAGAAATCTCATCAATATCTCCAGTTCAACTCATAGCAACACTCAGTGCTTGTTCGTAGGTAAATACTGGACTAAATACTGTTTGATTTCGTGAAGATTCTAAATCTCACGGCACTCAAACAAGAAACTTGAAATATAAGAACAAACCAATTGCTCACACTACAACAGATCCAATTACTCAAATCACAATACCAGAAACAATTTTATCTATTTGAGATCTATCCATGAAGTTTGGGGCTATAGTTACTAAAAGATTTTCTTATCAAACTCAATCAGATTCGAATTAATGTTATCCAAGCAATTAATGGTAAGATGATACTTATGATTCAAATTCAGAACAAAGTAACTCATATGAAGAGTTTTTGCTTTGCAGGCAATCACGTTGTGTTTTGTATAATCATTTCAACACACCATTTTTGTATGTAGTATAGAACGTCTAGAAGTTTCTTACATAGACTGTATATTGATTTCATAACATTTGACTAATAAATAAATCATATAGTTAATGTATATAGAAAAAACTAAAGTCAGTCTAAAATCATTATCACAAAACTTTCTTTGCTTCATCATATCATCTTTGTATAGCTATATCCAATTGATTTAGACTATATGATGTTATATCTTGAAGATTCGGTCTAATGAGATGTATCTCTTTTTTATCTGAATATGATTTTACACGTAAATCTTCCATATTCTTCAATACTATATTTAAAGCTCTATGAGCTACTCTTCACGGCATTGTTAGTAATGTTGTATTAATCTCCATTCATTTGATGTTAGTATGAGTATGTGAGGTGTATTCTCAGATTCATTGGGATGATACAGCAACAATTTTCTTAGACTCGACTTTATCAACTGGTAAATTATTTGAGAGTCATCAATCTACATAAGTTTCTGTATCGTTATCAAAAGAGATGATTCATGGGACACGGATTGTATGCCTAATAGCGTCCAATACAGGTCAAGAATCAATCACAACCTCACTTCAATCGCTAAAATCGGTAGCTATAACTTTTAAAGGAACATCCAAATCATCAAAAGTTATATTTCAATAGACTGATTCTAGTTCTTCAATCAATCAGCCTGTTTTGAATAATCAATTTTTTAGATCAAGAGTTATGATTTTTTTCATCTTTTGTTTATTGCATATTGTATATATTTCTTGGAACGACAATCATGTTGCATACAAAGATCAAATCAATGCTCAAGAACTTGTTCAAGCTATTTCTTTCACATGATACTTATTTTCTTCCAAATACTTAATAACTCACAAGATCGTCATTCATTTTGTAGCTCATCATCACAAGGCTAGTCAGATAGATTTCTTTTTCATAGATAATGCTATAAAGTAATAGTGATAAAGATATATGTAATCTCACTATATAGACACAAGTAAAATCAGACTAAAATTCTGTTTTATTCAGATACAAAAAAAGCCCTTTCTGTAAAAGAGCTTTTCAATTATATATCTCATTATGAATTAATCATCATCGTTAGCATCATCATCCTCGTCATCCATATCATCATCTTCGTCCTCGTCTTCATCTTCATCATCCATTTCTTCTTCTACAAAGTTACCATTCATATCAAATTCAACTTCTGTTCCATCTACTAGTTCTACTTCATATCATTCATCATCACTAGATGCTGACTCTATAGCTGATGTATAGTTTGTTGCAATGTAGTTTTGTACTGATACTGGTAATTGGCTTACGTTTATTTCTACATCGTCTTCTTCTTCATTCTCATCATCGTCATCCATATCATTATCTAGCGATACAGCTTTACTAATTTTCATTATTTCTTGATAAATAACATCAAGAACATACCCAACTCTAGAATCTTTTTCTACACGTGGCATTATTGCCTCAATCTTTTTTGATACAGGTTGCAATTTTGCTGAGTCTTTTTCAGCAATGTTCTGAATCATAGCAGTCACATTTGCAAGAAGAGTTTCGTCTTCAGCAGTAGGAGTGTAAGCAAAGACACTTACAACACTAGTAAGCGTAAGTAGTGATGCTAATCAAATGCTT
>CALHCH010000029.1 GCA_937930555.1 Candidatus Absconditabacterales bacterium
ATCTCTCAAAGAATGTTCTGAAACTGAATATCGAATTGAACTATTGGAATACTGATGATATCTAGATGAATATGAAAAGAAAATAGACTTAAAAGATAAAGTGCTGGAATTACTAAAAGTGCTTACAAAAATTGTGAAGACGACAAGACAAAACAACAAAGAATAATTATTACCTATTAATTTTTAATCATTAATTATTATAATATGTTTTGAAAAATGTGAGAAATGAAACAGATGTATGATAAGTACAAAAAACTCCAAGATGCGTTGAAAAAACTACTCATCAGAGCAAAAGAAGATGGCGTGATAGTAGAAATCACATGAGAACAAAAAATAAAGAATGTATCTATAGAAGATGATGCACTCATGGACCTCTCACAAAAATCCAGACTCGAAAAAGCAATCAAAGTAGCAATAGAAAAATGACAAGCAAAAGCCCAAGAGGTAGCAATGGAAAAAACCAAGGATATTCTTTGATTTGATCCAAATGATCTCGCTGGTATGATGTGAGGTATGTGATGAGGCAATGGATGATTTCCAGGTCTTACATAACAAGCTATATAACAACACAAACAAATCACTCTATATTGGGTGATTTTTTTATTACAAAAAAATAGAGCCAATAAAATTTGACAAAATACATATCCAACCATATAATAACAGTATCGAAGTTTTTATTCGTAACAAAAAATAAAATGCAATGATTTAGAGCTTATTCATTATTTGTAGCTGGACTTCTTATTGGAGCGTTTGGTGTGTATTTTTTTGGTAGTACAAGCGGGAGCTGATCTACTTGATTTGGTACACAATCGTATGATGGATGACTACCAGACAAGTGACTTGTGGTAGAACAAAATGTATTTGACCTCAGCTGCAAAAGTGAAACTTGTGAAAGCAGCTGTATAAGCAAAGGTATCTCAAAAACTCAATGTAGCACAATGTGCAAACAAAAATGTGAAACATTTTTGGCATCACTATCTCAAGAAGAACATAGTGCAGCAGAAGCAAAACAAGACACAACGTTTTTGGGTCAAAAGGTAGGTACCAAAACTAAAGCATCAGATGAAGCTAAATCTAGAACAGCAAAAGCAGAAGTAAGTATCAATACAGCTCCTTATACTCAAATCATCGATAGTCAAAGATATAATCCAAAAAATTGTGTTGCACTCAGCGCAGTTACTAGATGTGTAGAGCTTGGTGGTACAGAAGAAAAATGTATTGAATCTCTAGGTAAATGAAACAAATATGGATACAGAAACGTATGTATGGATTTAGAAGAGCAAATGGCAAAAAGAAAATAAGTCATAAACTTTCCATCTAATCAAAAAACTCATCGTATGATGAGTTTTTTTTGTTACAAATCTTAGAATTACTGACTCTTCTGCAAGTATGGGTTGCTATCCACTTTGTTTGAAAAAGTAAATTTGATCGGCACTCACCTAAAACCATACTCTTTCCTGATAATATTTTCCATCCATTTTTGAAAAGAAAAATTTGCGTACTGCTTATTGTTTACGGAGAGATTGAAAGTAGGTGGACTCTCCTCCACCTGTGTGATATACTTTCGCTTACATATCTTATTTTTGGGAAATCTTGGTGGTGTAGTGACTCGTGCTTGATACAGTATTTTATTTAGTCCAGATGTGGAGACACGCTGTGTAGATGCTTGGTATACCTCTACTACTTTTTGGAGCAATTTTGGTAGTCCAATACCTTCGGATCCTGAGATCCTGACATATGGTATCCAATCAAATCACATACTCAGTCTCATCGCATCTATCGCATGGTCTACATCTTTGGGCTCCATAGCATCTATCTTGTTGATCGCGATGATGAGCGGGAGTCACATCTTGATGATCTCACCCAGGATAGATTTGTCTCTATGAGTCAGTCACTCCACTACATCCACCACAAACACTACTACTGGCCTGATGTGGTCCAGCATACTCAACGTCTTGGCATATGCTATTTTTTCTAGTCATACGATCTTTTTCTTTTTTCTGATACCAGCGGTATCATACAGATCTATCTTGTGTCCATCTCGCTGGAGATGTGCCGTGATGTAGTCTAGCGTCGTCCCTGGCTCGTCCTGTACATATGCCAGCTCCTCTCACATCAGCCTATTGAGCAAGGTAGATTTACCTACATTTGGGCGTCATAGGATAGCTAGCGGCACATCGACTGAGTGCTGTGATGTATACCCATCAGATCACTTCCATCACGGCATAGCAGTGATAGTATGTAGTAGCTCCTCCAGACCCTGTTGTTGTTGGGCAGATATAGGAGCTATATGACCAAATCAAAGACTATAAAAATCAGACAAAAATATATCCGCCTTCCCGTAATACACTTTATCATCGAGTTTATTTGCGACAAGGATGGTTTGATCTTTCTTCTCAGCATCGAGTATCATCTCTCTGATATGATACTCCTGCTCTCACAGTTCTTCCTTGCCATCTACCACAAACAACAATATATCACACTCCTGGATAATCTCCTGGATAAACTGCATCTCCTCTTCGGTGTTTTCTAGTCCTGGACTATCCATCAACAATACATCCTTGTGTCACAAGACAGTCTCTTCACGCAACAATTCTCTCGTGGTACCAGAAATGTCTGTCACGATCGCTCTATACGATCACGAGAGTCTGTTAAATAGGGTGGATTTGCCGACATTGGTACGGCCTACGAGTCATATTTTCATACAGAGTATTATTTTTACAAGAGACGTATTGTATTCAATGTATACACGATGTCAAACAGATCGGTCATTTTCAATATATATTGCGACTCGCAAGTGCAAATAACTATACGATCTTTGAAATCAGGCAAGATCTCGTATAAGAAAATAGAAATATTGCAATAATCACTAAATAAAAAAAACAGATATGAAAAACATAAAAATTTTTTTGACAATCATAGCGATAGCTGCCTTGACTGCCTGCTCGAGAACTACCAGTTCATTAATAGATACAAATTCTGTTGAAGTCCCTCAAGACAATGAAACAAAAAACCTTTACCTCGACATTTTTGATAATCCAAATTTTAAAAGAGGTCATTATGTATTTGAAACAAAAAGTGGAAAAGGTAAAGTGCATTTTAGGGCCACATATGGTATATATGAGACCGCAGACCAAAACTATGATGTATGCATAAGGCAATACGAACATCTTGAAAATACATCGCCTCTCATACAGTACACAGTAAGTCTAATAACAAAAGATGTACCTAAAAATACAAAACCAAATGAATCTATATCTGTGAAACATTTTGCTATAGATAATACATTGGAAACTTTGAGTGAAAATTTTACTGATACTGCTTCAGATGAATACATCATACTCTCAAAACATTTAGATTATTTGTTTGATAAATATCAGACAGTAGACTCACTAAAATATCATAGTCTACACAATCTAAATAATCATGATGAATTTATCAAAAATAATCTTCTACTACTAAACAATTCTCCTCCGTCGATACAAAGTGTTTACTAATTTTTTTGAAAAAACACCAGGGTCAATTCTGATCCTGGTGTCCATTTTTTTTAGCTCTAACCTCTCTTCACTATATACGTCTCCTTAGACTTTTGCCTACAAGATTTGGGTTTAAATGTCATGATATTGCTCGCTCCGTACTGAGTCTTGAGATCACGGACTAGCTCATCAAATCCAGGTCACATAAATACCTTGATAGCAAATTTGCCTCAGTCTTTGAGATATGTATCATATATCCATAAGGTTTTTTCTATCAGTCAGATGCATCTGATGGCATCGATATCTGCCATACCTATAGTATCTGGCGCCATATCACTCACGATGAGGTCTACTTGCTTGATCTGCTCCTGCTCTAGTATGTGCCCTACTCCATCTACGTCAGATATATCCTGCATATAGGTAGTGACTCAGGGGAGCTGTATCTCCACTTCCTTGAGATCAAATCAGATGATCTGCACTCACTCCTGCTGAGGTATACTAGATGCCATATACTGCAACCAACTCCCTGGTGCACATCATATGTCGATCGCTGTGTGTACATCCTCTAGCAAGTGATACTTCTCGTCCAATTCCATCAGCTTGTAAGCGGATCTCGCGAGATATCACTCTTTTTTTGCTTTTTTGGTATAGTGTTCGTTGCCTCGATTACTCATTCATTGACATTGCAAAACTAAAAGATAGCTCTATACTACGGTTCGTTATCTTCTATGCAAGCACATGCTCCTATATACCTATTTTCAAAAAACCAATCAGGTCACCAGAAGAGAATATGACCAAATGCTCCAAGAAGGAGTGGTTTTTTTGAATGATGAACAGGTGGTGGGTTTTCAGGTAGAAATGAAAATAGGTGATGTGATCGAGATCAGGATGCCAGACGGACAGATCTACAAGGACAAAGTAAAATACATCCCTGGCTTTGCTCCAAGGCTTGTGTTGTTTTACAAACCTAAGGGATATGTCTGCTCCAAAGACGATCCGCACAACAAAACCATATACGAAATCCTACCAGAAAGCTGGCATAAGGATTTTTGGTATATCGGAAGACTCGACAAGGACAGTACGGGTCTACTTCTCCTGACCAACGATAGTAAATTGGTGGACTGGTATGAAAATCCGTTTAATGAAGTGCGTAAGGTGTATGAGGTACAGATAGACAAGCCGCTCAGATCCAATGATGTAAAAAAAATGAAAAAGTGAATCTATGTCTCCAAAGATGGAGAACAAATGGAAAGCCAAGATCAGCTCAGTACCGAACTCCTAAGATGTGCAGGCGTGACATACAAAAGACTTAATGAAAGACATTTTGTGATCATCACGCTGACAGAATGAAAAAATCGTCACATCAGGAGGCTCCTATGAGCCCTATGATATAGAATCAAAAAACTCCACAGAATCAAAGTAGGCAAACGACATATCGACACCCTCAGATCAGGCAAACGAAGAATCGAAAAGCATAAATTACCCAAAGGAAGAAGTGAGAAAGTAAGAGCTGCTAAGGAAAGGAGGAAGAAGGGGAAATAATCACTTGATATATTACATACAATATATACATATATGTCAACTTGCTGATCTTTAACAGAACTGACAAGTTTTTCTTAAACAAAAATTATTAACGAAAAATTAAAGTTATGAGTAATATATATGAAGAATTTTTGAATGATATACTATTAGACACAAAAAACAGAATCAGTGGCGTTGTTCGTAATATGTATCTAGACATAGAAAGTAAAAAATTACCTTCAACCATTTTCTTTTCACTTGAGCCATTTGAAAACACGAAAGAATATACTCTATGTATAAATAGCGACTACGAGTATATCTTTTCAGAGTTTGATCAAAAAACAATGGTTGCACTATGTATAACAAAAATCCTGTATCATAAGATGCAATCTGCTACCAAAAAAGAGTTACTTTTATGGAGCAATTTAAACGAAAATGAATTTGAGGATGTATATCCCCTTTCTTGCTCAGACTACAACTGTAAAGCAGAATTCATTTTTCATATATTGCTCATACATGACAATCAAGATCTAATTGATTATTTGAAGGAGAAAAGACTAGAATATATCATTTTCTCCATTCTGGAGAGTTAATGAAAGTTATTTTTAGAAAAAACCTCGATAATTATCGAGGTTTTCTTTTACCCCAATATCTCCTGAAAATCCGCCAAAGTCTCAAACTCCATAAATACACTAGCAAACCTCACATATGCTACGTCGTTTTCTGCTTTGAGGACGTGTAGTACATCCTCTCAGATCTTCTCAGATTTGATTTCTTTGCCCATACCAGATCGCTTGTTTTCTAGCTTGGAGATGATGTCTTCTATTTTTTCTAGAGAGAGGTTGTTTTTACCAAAAGCGATGATCAGCGCTTTTCTGAGTTTGTCTCTGTCATACATCTGCTTGGAGCCATCACGCTTGATCACAAATAGATCCGTGACGGCGACTTTTTCGTATGAAGTAAATCTATGCTCGCAGTATTCGCAAGACCTCCTCCTCCTGATACCCATACCGTCCTCTACTGCTCTAGAATCAATCACTTTGGTCTCCATATTTGCACATTTTGGACATTTCATATGTGTGAGGTTAAAGGTATAAAGCTGAAGGTATAAAGTTTAAAGTTTTACTTAAATTGACATATGTTTGTTATAAAGTATTTTTAGTCGCACCCTTCGACTCCACTTCGTTTTACTCAGGATGACATACCTCAAGCCTCTTCTCTTTTTTCCTTTCTCTTTTTTCTTCCTTCCTCACTCTTCTTTCCTCCTACTGTGGTATTACATATCTTTTGTTGTAAGTCGAGATATTTTTGAGGTATCATCTGAGTCGCACTACATCCTCACCTGCTACTGATTCTATGATCTGTTGTTCGGACTTGTCTTTCACAAAATTGATTCGATTGCGTTTGCCTAGTTCTAGATACTGCGTGTTGTCATCCAGTGAGAGTCGGTACTCTAGTAGCGGTGCATACTGATGCTGGATATCATACAGGAGGTCCTTGCAGACCAATAGATACTCACTAGACAGGAGTATCACATCCTGGAGATAGATCATCACATAGGTATCAATATGCAAAAATACCTCGTCCTGAGCTTGAGATAGCTCGAGATAGGTCATCACCAGCAACACGCCCAATATTGTTTCTCTCAGGCTTGCACAGATTCACATCTTACACAATGACGCGTATCACTCCAGTGACACTTCATGCTCCTTGAGCAATCAGAGATAGTCTTGTCGTAGTCGTAAGTCCAGAGTATATAGGTTTTGTTTGAGTGCAGGCAAAAAGTTTTGGGCTATATGCTCAGCGTGGGCATCTATCACTTGAGTCACATCTGGGACCAAATACAATAAATTGCTATATACAGCCACAAAATACTCGTTTTGGTCGAGCTGGATGAGCTTGGATATGCGATCTCACACCTGCGATTTAAACAAGCTAATAATTTTTTTGTTGGAGATCGTGAGGGTGAGGTTTTTTTTGTTGATATCCTGAAAACACGTTGCCACAAAATACTCGTCAAAAAGTTTGAGTATATACATATTGGAGTATACCTCCTTGGTAGTAGGCTTGGTAGGTAGTGAAAATTGGTCTATGCCTTTTCTGATGTGCTCGTTGGCGTATTTGTAATAAAAAATATTTTTGGAGTATTGGTACAATAATCCTCCGTAATACATCAATGATTGCTGAGATAGCTCATCGGTTTGAGCAATATTGGTGATGTCAGTCACAAATGATTTGTGAAACAATCTCAAATAAAAATTATCTCATTTGCCCACTCGCAATCCAGCCAAAAATGTAATATAAAAATTGACAAATCTCTCTGTCATCATAGACTCATCTTTGAGGGCATCTGGCATATCGGGCATATCAGAGTCACTACCAGGATTGGCATGCTTGGACTCGATAGAAGAGATAAACGAGTCGATCTCTTTTTGTTGTTTGTATCACTGTCACAAACGATAGGTATGAGCCACAAACTCCTTCATAGCAGGAAAATAAGCCGTCTTGTAACGCTCGTATGCAAACAATTCTTGCAGTAATTCATCTAGTCTATGATCGTTTTTGAGGAAACTCATCACGAGGTCATCCATCTGAGCTGGAGGATAGATCTCAGTTGTGATCCTATCTACCACCTCATACAAATACTGATGATGAAAAATATATTTGATCATCATATCCGTAGGCAACAACAATTTGATCAGATCTTCATCTAGATCTGCAAATCTAGATAGCCTCGTATATACCTGAGCCTGTTGCACAAAATCCTGTATCTTGGCTTTGTGAGGGGATTTTTTGCTATAGTCAGAAAAAATCCAATCATAAAAATCTTGCTGTTTTTGTGCGTGGACATAAAACATCATATTGAGTTTTTTGTATACACGATACAGCAAAAAAAACACATGGATATGCTGCAAGAGCTCTTTTTTTAAGTTTTCAAAATCACTATCACTGATCTTTTTTTTGCCAGCATCAAGTGTCAATCTATAAAAATTGAAAAATACCGCAACAAATCGTTGATAATTTTGTTCCTCACTGTCAGGATTGGTGCTCTCGAGCGGAAACACCTTGATCCTACTAGCAAACGCAAAGCACAAAATATTTACTGTCACCAAAAAATTGTAAAACTCAGACCAATGACGTTGCTTAAATACAGATTTGATATACACACTCACTAGGAGTGTAAGTGCTGTACCTATATTTGCAGGCGAATAAAACGACCAACCATTTACATTTGCCACTGTAGCATATGCATAATAATCGTTTATTTCTTTGGGCTTGAGATAGGGCTCATCACCCAGTCACACCTTAGCCTCAAAACTATCCAATCATATATCAAACAAATTGAGCTTATAGTTTTCTACGATCTTTCTACATATCACAGAAAAAAACCTCTTGGGATCCACAAAAGACAAGAACATCCCTGCAGGATTGGTCTCATGCTGGACCATCTCATCAGGAAGGAGAGAAAATAATATGCGACGAAAGAGTTTCATAGATCTCTAATTCTAAATCCAATTCTTCACCCTTCTCCTACATCTTCAACTTCCTTATCTCAGCCTCAAGTGAGGCTACCTTATTTTTCATTTCTTCTAGTTTCTTTTTCTTTTCTTCTACCACATCAGCTGGCGCTCTACTAGCAAAATCACCACTCAGCATGCCTCTAAGTCTCTGGAGAAATTGTTGCTCTTGTGCGAGTTCTTGCTCGAGGGCTTGAAGTTTTTCTTTCTTATTTATTTCTTTGATACCTTTGAGTCAGACCTTGATATCCATCACCATACCAGACTCTCGATCTCATTCTAGCTCTGCATTGAGCTCTAGATAGTGGATTTCCTTGACCTTGATGATATCCTGCACCAGCCCAAAATGCTCCTTGACCATCGCGTGGATGTCGTTACTTCATTGTACATATATATCCACACTTTCGTGAGGTTTATTGGTGACATTGCGTTTTATTTTTCTCCATTGTGAGATCATATCCATTAGGAGATTCATTTTGTAGTCTTTGTTGGGGATATCCTGAGCGGTAGGTCGCGCACTCATCATCAGGATATCTGTACATCATATATGCTGCCAGAGCTGCTCAGTCACAAACGGCAGACTCGGATGCAACAACTTATAAAACGTGGTCAGACAATACAATAACACCTTGTGAGATACCTCAGAGGTCTCTATCTTGGAGATCTCTATATATCGGTCACAAAAATCATGTCGCACCACATCAATAATCTCTTGGAGTGATTCACCTATCATAAATTTTTCGTTGTATCTCCCTACCTGCAAGATCAAATCCTGCACCTTACCATATATCCAAGCATCATAGTCATTCATCTTTTTTGATGATTTGATGACTTGCGTATTGAGTTTTTCATAGTCCAGGTTTTTTAGGAGTTTGGGGTCGACTTGTGTGAGGACGTATCTAGAAGCATTCCAGATCTTATTCACAAATTTTTTCATATGTATTACTTTTTCTTCCGAGTATTTGAGATCTGTACCAGGAGTATTGCCCATCAGGAGAGATCATCTCACAGCATCAGCACCGTGTTCTTGTATCATCTGCACAGGGTCTATGGCATTACCTACTGACTTAGACATTTTTTTGCCTTTGGCGTCTCTCACCATACCATGTAGATACACATGCTCAAACGGCAGCTGATCGGTCAGCTCCACACCCATAATCATCATTCTTATTACCCAAAAAAAGATAATATCATATCAGGTCTCCAAGACGGTATTTGGATAAAACTTTTTGAGATCTTTGGTCTGATCGGGTCGTCAGAGTGTAGAAAACGGTCGCAACCCACTAGAAAACCATGTATCCAACACATCAGAGTCCTGAGTAAGGACGAGGTCTGGCTGGTCAGGCAACAACAAAAATTTGTATCAGTCGCCTTTTGCTTGTATATTGGCGGATTTTTCGAGCATATCGATGAGCTTCTCTGCTCAAGCGATGATCTTATCAGTCATTCTCTTGGTTTGTTTGTACTCCTTGAGCACACCATCCAAAAAAGCCTGTATCTCATCCAATTCTTTGTTGATCATTTTTTTGTTGGCAAACTTGGTGCGATACATATCCAGATATGCATGACCGACACTATCGTATTGATTGACTAGTGCTGGTGAGAGCACTACTTCTATGAGATCTTCGATATTAAATGGATTGGTGAGGCGAGAATCTGCTATCAGATTAAATATCATCAACGAGAGGGCGGTTTTTTTGCCTTTGGTATCTTGCAACACATTGTCTTCATCAAACACGTATTTTTTTTCTGATTGGTCATATCGGACAGGTATCCTATGTCATCGTCGTAACTGTCTAGAGATACATCGTGGCTTGATGTTTTCTAGCCAGTCAGTAAATGTTTTTTTGAATCTTGTAGGGTGGATTTGCATCTGATCTTCTTCTAGACGTGTCATGATCTGCTGTGTAGCTGGAACCACATCCATAAACCACTGCGTACTCAAAAACGGTTGGACTCTACAACCAGTCCTACTACAGTATGGTACTTTGTGAGTATGGTCTTCAATCTTGTCGAGATTGTCTATCTCAGCGAGATGATGGACGAGATTTTCTTCAAAATCTACGATCGATTGTCACGCCAGCATCTCACCTGCAAGCTCAGTAAAATTACCTTGCTTGTCAAAAGCAAAATTGTCCATCGGGAGATTGTGTCTCCAAGCGATATGATAGTCTGTCTCAGAATGAGTAGGAGTGATCTTGAGCGCTCCAGTACCCATATCCATCTGCACCTCCTCATCAGCTATCACTGGGATAGATTTGTTGATGATTGGGATCAGGACATTTTTACCGATTCGTTTTTTGTATCTTTTGTCCTTGGGATGCACAGCTACTGCCACATCAGCAAACATCGTCTCAGGACGCACTGTCGCCACAGTGATACAATCACCTTTGCCATCCACAAAATACTTGATATAATACATCTTGCCTTCTACATCTTTGTGGTCTACTTCCAGATCAGACAATACCGTCTTAGCCTCAGGAGATCGATTGACCATATATGCATCTTTGTAGATTCTTTTTTTGTTGTATAGCGTCACAAAAGCCTTGCGCACTGAGCGAGACAATTGCTCAGACATCGAAAACTGTTCTCTAGACCAATCAGCAGACGCTCAGATAGTTTTGGTTTGAGAGATGATCGTGTCTTTGGAAGTATGTACTCGATCTCGGAGCTTAGCCATAAATGCTTCTCTCCCTATCTCGTCTTTGGTCTTTTTTTCATCTTGCATCAGTTTTTGCTCCACCTTGACCTGAGTCGCTATACCAGCGTGATCAGTCCCTGGTACTCGCAGAGTTCTCTTGTTTTGCATACGTGCGTGTCTCACCATCGTATCCTGCACGGCATTCATCAGCGCATGTCCTAGATGTAGGATCCCCGTGACATTGGGTGGTGGCATCGGTATCACAAACTCCCCCTTGGTAGCTCTCTGCGTCTCAGGCAAAAAACATCCAGCATCTATCCACTGCTGATATATCTGCGACTCCCTCGATGGGTCATATTTTTTTGGAAAATCCTCCATAGATCTATATATGTAACTGATAAAGTAGTCTCTAAGCTCTTCTGATTTTGCGACACGAGTCAGCGGATTTATTCTAAAGAGACGAAGCAATAGTATGTATCGAACAAGCATAATACCCTAGATACAACAATAGCAAAAACATACCGTTTTCACGTGATTTTGCAAGAAACGCTGAGAGAGTCAAGTACCGAAAGTGGTGGTTTGTGGTATAAAAAAATGACCTACCCCATATAGGATAGATCATCTACTCACTATATCAGTTTTGATTAGTGAGACGGAGGTGATGATGTGAAATACCAAATAAATACAAGAGTTAAAATAGCAATTATAATCCCGATAGAAAAACCATATTTTGCCATTCTAATTTTTTTCATCATTCGTTCATCAATCTCTCTCTCTGAAGTATTTAAGTTTTCTTTAGACATAGATTATCATTTTTTTAGATTAGTTTCTTACATTCCTCTATTTGATCTACAGAAAGTCTCATTTTTCTTCTCTCGTATTCCATCAAACGATCTCGCAATATGTTGGCAAAATGCTGCAAACCATTTACGTCTTGATGTCCATATTGGGATTCTTCAAAAGTACTAGATTGCGTAATGCCACCACTGCATTTATAAGATCTATCATTTTGTTTTTCCTCTCCAGGAAGATATATGACAGTATGCGCAACACCTCTACTCAAAGAGAGCTTTATATTGATAGATATACCAATATTGATCACTATATCAGTACACTGCTCTTGACCCAAGATTAATAAATGAACACAGTCTGATAACTTTTTGATCCTCGCGTTAAAATTATCTTTTAGCGCAAGGATATTACACAAAATCCAAGCTATACGCAGATCTCGTTCTTGATCCAATGAATCGTAGTGAGATCTCAAAGACTGGAGATCATCTGTCACATGCTCACTCCTCATTTTGAAGTGATCTAATCCATATATAGCATCTTCATATATCCTATAACTCAAAAGAAATGTTCGATACTTTTCAAGAAACTCATCTTTCATCTGAAATGTGTTGCGCACCTTATGTGCTTTGGAAAAAGTAGATCCACCATTAGGATTGATCAATAATTTGTAATTATTTTGATCTATATCCAGAGTAATGGATATATGCAAACCATCTTTTTTCTTTAGTGCGCAGATATCCAGTCTCTCTTGACCTGTATCCAATGAAGTATTTTGATGCACGTCATCATCAAGATACATGCATACAAGGGAGATATAGGATGATATCTTGGTCGCAGCAGCGTCAAATGATGTGCTAGATTGCAGACAATGATATATCACCCAAACAAGTTCTTGCGTTTCCGCTTCTTTAGTAATTTTAACGCCATACATTTCTATTTTTTTATTGCTAGATTTTTTTATTACCATTTTCTATTTTTTAATTTTATTTTGCAAAAAACTCTCGCAACGTACATTTACGATGTTAAAGAGCTCTATTTCAAGATATTTATAACTAATATACACATATAGTCAATAGCAAGTCGCTCGCTTTCCTCAATAACTTTTGTATTGTTCTGACATTACTTTCAACCTTCTACTTTAGACCTTACACCTCACAAATGATCCTCTCAGACCAGACCATCAAAGACAAAATCATCGCAGGCGAGATCAAGCTCATCCCATGAGAACATCAAGAAATGGAAAAAATACTGGACAATATCGTGTGTGCGAGTATGGATCTCCAGTTGGGTAATGATTTTAAGTTTTTTGGGCATATACCAGGACACGTGCTCAATCCTTTTGATGATGATAGCAGAGAGATTTCCAAGGCGATCAGGATAGAAGACGGTGAGGATCTGATCGTGGAGCCAGGAGCGTTTTTGCTCGCTGCGACCAAGGAAAGATTTGGTATACCAGCTGATCTCGTAGCCAGAGTCGAGGGTAGGAGTAGTCTCGGGAGATTGGGATTGATTATCCATGTGACGGCAGGATTTATCGATCCAGGATTTGGTCGAGATGATCCATCCACCATCACCCTCGAGATCTCCAATATCAATCACGTCCCGATCGTTATCAGGCCTGGGATGCGTATCTGCCAGCTCGCGTTTGATGAGATGGACAGACCAGCCGCTATGCCATACAACAAGAAAAAGAATGCAAAATACAACGGTCAGCAGGCACCGCAGGAGAGTAAGTTGTTTGTGAGTGGGTAATTTCAAAATAAACAAAAAAACACATTTAGAGATGTGTTTTTTTATTGCGTTCAAGTTGCATACTACATTCTAGACTCTATTGCACACTCTTGTACAAAAACTCGATCTCATCCATAAATACCTCGATAGGTACTGCACCACGGATGGTCTTATATGCTCCAGATCTGGTATCCAAGATGACGGATCCAGGCGTCCCTCTGACTCACAATGCGATTCCTAGGTTTTTTTGTGCTGCTACTCATGCTGTACCATATCACTCATCTACACATGCTTGCAGTCTGTCTGCATCCAGACCATTGTCAGCTGCTACACGTCTGATGATATTCATCGTAGGGAGGAGACCTCTAGCATACAGACCTGACTTGTGAGCCATATAGGTATCTATACCTCATTGGATATGTGCACACTCTGCTGACTCTGCAGCCACCTGAGCGAGCTCGTGTCGCTTGCCGGTGAGGGGAAACATAGCTGCCGCAGTACGTACCTTACCAGGAAACTCTACATCTCTGAGCTCATCCAATACTTTATTGTCGTTTTGTCTCTTGCAGTATGGACACTGGAAGTCAAGAAACTCCATCACCACAATCGGCGCACTCTCATCTCACTCCATATGTAGCACATCCAGCACTCATTCTAGTTGATCTCCAGGTATGGTAGGATATCCTGCTGGAGGAGTCGCTACTGGAGCTGTTGCCTGAGCCAGCTTGGCTTGTATATAGGTACGGATCTGCACGATGATTCTTTTTTTGGCACTGCTAGTATCTGGACGATCATAGCTATCCAATGTATCCAATACAATCTGCGCCTTGTCTGGCGTGTTTTGGACCAATACATCTATCAGACCATATAGTCTCGCCATCTGATCTCACTGTACACCTGTCTGAGCATATACCGATAGACTCAATACACCAAACACTATTCACAACAATCACAAAAATATCTGTTTCATACGATACGATAAAAAGTAAACGACCATATAGTACTAAATCGTTGCGAATTTGGGAGAGAGGATGTTAGGAGAGATTGCTGATATATTCCTTGGCTAATATATTATTAATTGAATCCTGACCAAAATACTCAGCTAAAACAAATGTCTCACCATATAGTTTAATTCTTTCTCGATCTAATTTTAAATGTGATACTTGTTGATATGCAAGCATAAGATTCTTGGTAAATGCAGGATTTTGAAGATATAATGACATAAACTCTAAATGAATATCTCAATAGGTATAATCACTAATATCAATACATCACTGAAAATTTCATTCATTAGACACAAGTATATTATTGTAATACAAATCATTATGAAGTAGTCATTGATAATTATCTCATATTTCTGCTGACCATTCAGTCCATCATGTCCCAACTGATTCAAACAATTTCTTAACTTTATCAGATACCAATGATATGTTTTTTTTATGTAAACCATAATGATGCCAAAAATTATGAGCCTTGTGATATATTGGTATCTTAATGGATGGTGACACGCTAACAGTATGTATTTTATGCATATATTCTGCTAGATCATTAGCCAACATATTATATTTAATATCGCCCAGTCAGCAAATCAATTCGTTATCCATCTTACTTCAAACAATTTTTTGGTACCCAAAAAAGCTCTGATCTTTACTAATATGCATCGGATAAGTTATTTTATCTCACAATCTTTCTCATAAAAGTAATAGCAATTGAATCTCATCAACAAATTTCTTATTTTCTTTTGAAAATCTAAACATCAATTCGTCATTAATTTCAACAACATAATTATTATATCACTCAGAAATTAACCTAGAATGTTCAATTTTAAGTTCTGGAACCAATTTCTCTATGCTGCTAAGATATTTTTTTATGATCATCAATATTTAAAAAAGAATAAGCTTGATAATCTAAATCAACTGACTCCACACCACCCTCTTCTCCTCATTGATCACCTTAAACTCTTGAGCTTTGACAGTAATTTTGTCACCTATTTCATACAGTCATTTCCAGTCTTCTACATTGGTAGGATTGGCGACTTGGGACTTGTGGAGGAGTCATTCTACACCTTTTACGGTGACGAAGATACCATAGTTATACTTGAGTTTGACTAGTCCAGTATACTCCTCACCTATCTTGATATCTTTTATGCTAAACATTGTTCCATCTGCATTTTTTGCACCTTCTTTGGCTTTATCAGCGATTTTTTCAGCTTCGGAAAACTGTCTTTGAGACCAAGCCTTCAAAAACTCTTCGAGCTTCGCTTTGGGTGTAGCGTATCTCTGACGTGATTGTTCTTTGATTTTTGCTCTTACTTGTTCGCTAGCTACAGGATCTGGTAATGGGAATGTCTTCATACTAAACGGTTCACTCGTCACACCATTGACCATTAGCTTGGTGTATGCCGTAAACTTGGGTAGCGAAAGAAGATCATTGGCACTCACTACTTCCTTGAATTGGAGTGACATCATCGTCGCATCATCATATCCCAGACCAAACGAAATAATCGTCCCCACATTACCAAAGATCGCATTTCTTACATTTTCCTGGATCTGAGAAGTGTACTGATTGGCCACGATCAGAGACAGACGATACTTACGTGCCTCAGACAATATCGACTCAAACGCATCTGTGGCGAAATTTTGGAATTCATCAATATATAGATAAAAATCCTTACGATCTTTGAATGCCATATCAGCCCTCGCCATCGCATCTATCTGAAACTTAGATACCAAAAATGACCCAATCATCGATGCGTTATCTTCTCATATTTTACCCTTGGAGAGATTGACTAGGAGTATCTGTCACGAGTCCATAATTTTTCTGATATTGAGCGAACTTTTAGGTTGGGCAAAGATGTTTCTCACGATCGGAGATGAGAGAAACTGACCAATCTTGTTGGCAATCGGACCGACTGCTTCGTTTTTTTGTCTATCCTGTCGCTTGTCGTATTCGTCACGCCAAAACTTCATCACCACTGGATCAGTCACATGACTCAGTACCTCCTCACGGAAGTTTTTGTCCGTAAGCATCCTCATCACATGCATCAGGGTAGCATTGGGATACTCGAGTATACTCAGCATCACATTTCTCAGGATATACTCCAGTCTCGGTCATCGACTATGCTCAAACAGTTTTTTGAATATCGATACCACAGCCGAAGCGATCAAGTTCTTTTGGTCGGGATGTGTGTATTCTAGTATATTAAATCATACAGGATAGTTGGTATCTGATACATCAAACAAAAACACATCATTGGTACGATGACTCGGTATATGTGCCATCACATCCTCCACCAGATCCCCATGAGGATCTACCACAGCGATACCATTGTTGCGCTGCATATCACTCACCACCATATTGGATATGAAGGTGGACTTACCCATACCAGTCTTACCTACAATATATACATGACGAAACTTATCTTCTTTTTTGATACCAAATTTGTTGTCGCTGTCTTTGAAGTCTGTCGTCCCAAGATAGGTCAGCTCTGATTCGTCAGTGTTTGTTTGAGTCGGCACGTCTACAGGAGATGCGAGCTTGCGATATGGTATATAGGTGAGACTCTTGTTGGCATTTGCCTTGGTCGGTAGATGAAAAAAGTTTACAAACGCAGAAGCATTGGTATAGTGAAAACGTTTTTTGGGTTTGGATGAGACACTTCACTCACTCAGGAGTTTTGCGTAGAGATTTGGGAGATTGGTTTCTAGCTCTGATCTGGTAGCTCACGTGATCTTGCTATACCCATATGATATCGCAAAATGAACGTCTCTACCAGATTTTTTGATATCCTTTTTTTGAGATTCATCTTTTTTCTCCTCTTTTTCATCCTTTTCTTTGGGTGAGAGCTGTTTGGCTAGTCGCTTGATGAGTTTTTTGTACCACGGTAACGACACCCTAAACATCGTCTCTATATCCAAGGTAAGATTGGATCACTCAGGTACAGAAAAATAAAACGAGAGCACATCCTTGAATGGATCGACATAGCTTCCTCACTTGCTAAATTCTGCTGCATCAAAAAACTCACTCCCACCAGAAAACCTCAAGTATCACTTGATTGGAGAAAACGTATGCTTCTTTTTGGACTTGGGATCATCGCCGATCTTTTTGATCTCTGATGACTCAAAACTCGCATAAAACATATCTATGAGATATGACTCATATTTTTGTGGGAGTTTGATATATAGTTTGATAGATTTTTGATTGCCCGATACCGCAAAATGTATCGGTGCCTTAATATTAGAAAAATTGGCCAAAAATCCCTGCCAATGAGCAAAT
The DNA here is from genome assembly GCA_937930555.1 of Candidatus Absconditabacterales bacterium. Classification (GTDB taxonomy): domain Bacteria; phylum Patescibacteriota; class Gracilibacteria; order Absconditabacterales; family Absconditicoccaceae; genus JAHDCT01. The sequence continues at coordinate 17,955 of CALHCH010000029.1, forward strand.
CATAATTCGTTGTACTGATATGTCTTGATCTCATAGGTCACATAACCCTTGGGTGAAGTATGCTTCACGCCAGCAAGCGTATTACCGAGATTTTCCAAAAACTGAAACATAATGTGAAATAAGTGAAGATCTTATGGAAATGCCAAAAATATATCTAATGTATACTCAAAAGTCAAAAATATTGCAAAGAATCGGTTAGATTATTGTGTTTGAGGTTGACTTATAAAATGAAAAAATCATTATATGTCTGACAGGTCGTATTATCACCATCAAACAAAAAATATTATGGCAAACACAAATACTCAAACATTTACAGAATTCGTACTAAACTATCTAACAAAAGGGAAAATTTCAAAAACAGACTACAGCACTCCAAGACTTACTCAATTATTAATGAAATTGAGTCCAAAACTACAATTAGAATACAAAAAAGTTGGTCAAGTCTCAAAAATTGATGAGCAGACTATGTGGAATATCGCATTAGAGTATCTAAACTCAGAAAATGTTTAGGTTGCTGTGCTTTATATTCAATTTAACACATGGCGTTCTTGATTTACTAGATTTTTTCCTCAATCAAGAAGCGAGGTTAAGATTCTTGGATAATCATCCATTTATTAAGCTACTTACATGTCGAGAATGACTGAATAGCTGATAAATACAAAGTCTTGATATTATGTATTGAGGCTTTTTTTGTAGCTAAACACCCTAATACACACCACCTCTTGGCTTGATCGCAAGTATGGTTGTAGCTCAGTTTTTATCGGTACGATATACTATCCTGATATCCCCTACCTTACATCTTCGCAAATCTTTTTCTCAGACAAGCTTCTTGATGTCCAGTCACTGAAAATTTCAAGACAAAATCTGTCTAGCGGTCTTCTCCAGCTTGATAGATTGCTTATTTGTTGTTTTGTGTAAGTATTTCTCCCATTGTTTACCCATTCGCCCTTTCTTTATTTAAATTTTCCAAAAATTCTAACACCACCTCTGCTGGTTCATTGACGGGTATAGTGTCGTCAGTCTCATAATATCTCGGATCAGTGTCATCATATATGGGCGCAAACACTATCTTCTCATCTCTGAGAAATTGCCTAAAGTAGTTTTCTGCGACCTGACTCAAAGAAAGTCCCATCTCCTTGGCGAGCTTAGAAGCTCTTTCCTTGAGATCTTTGTCGAGTCTGATGCTTGTAGTAATTGAAGCCATAATAAAATTATATTACAATAAAATATTACATTATATATCAATTATACTACAATTTATATATATTGCAACATTTTACAGCATAAATTCATAGCACATTCCAGAATCGCATACTACCATATAGTAATCCACCTAACTCCATCAACTCGTCTAATTTGTCTAATTTTACCAAGTCCACTAATTCCACCAACCTGTCTAATACACATACCCCTCTCCAAACTCTACTTCAAATTCCTGTAATTCAAACAACATCTGAAACTTCTTGCCTAGACCGTCTTCATTGTTAGTCGTCTGAAATGATTTCCAATCATCATCCTGTATCTGTACGATCTCCTGTACTCTAGCAAATCACTCTATGAGAAATGGTGAGCTCAACAGTCATAGTTGTTTGATCAGTCGTAGCAATATCTGTAGATCTTCTCTTGCCTCCTGCTCTGTCGTAGGATCTTTGATTTTAGTTCGAGGCTCTTGCTGCTGCATATATTGATTGCCTAGCTGGACGAGCTGAAATCGATCTCTCAAGTAAGACATATAGTCACATTCATCCAAATATATTTCCATTATCCTATGAAAATGAGTTCTTTCTGGAGCTAGCGATCAGAGATGGTTGTAGTCTTCGTATTCGGCAATCAATTTCCAAAGGTGATTTCAGTGAGTTAGCGATACTCAGTTCAAATCCGCAATTCTTCACATTTTCAATAGAAATTGATTTTCCAATTTCACTGCATTTATCTCATACTTCTTACACAACTTCCCTACCCTACTCACCAGATTTCCCCATCATTTCATCAATACATTTTCTTTAGTTGTACTAAATCTCTCTCGTGAAAAATCTCAATCATTACCAATCTTGTTATCAGAAAAGAGATAATACACCAACGCATCTCTCCCATATTCATCTACAAGCTGTTCTGGATCCAGACTATTGCCTAGCGATTTAGACATTTTTTGCCCATCCACGGTAAAAAATCAGGTGATAATCTCCTTGTCACTCACCTTGTATCCAGCACTCATCAGCATAGCAGGTCGATATATAGCATGAAAACGTGAAATATCTTTTCCTAGTGTATGTATCACCTCTCACTCAGATCGAAACATATAGTCATCTTTTTTGCCAGACACAGATTGTCAATTTTTTGTAAAATCTTGTGGATGTAGACAGACTGTCAAATAATTGTAAAGTGCATCAAATCGTATATATACTACAGAATCTGGATCATCAAAACTACCTGGCAAGCGTATCCCAAAATCACTTCCCTCACGAGAGATGGAAAAATCTTCAAGTCATTGTGTCACAAAAGATGTGATTTCATTGAATCTATGTTTGGGTAAGCAATACTCTGGATGTGATGCAAAATACTCTTCAAGCTTAGTTTGAAAATTTTTCAACGAAAAGAATCGGTTTTTTTCTTGTACTTTTTCTGGAGTTTTTAGATGATGTGGACATACTTTCTTACCTTCATGATCTACCAAATCTCATTCTTTTTTGAATCATTCACATCACACACAATATAATCAGTCATATTCTCCCTGATAGATGTCCCCAGCAGCTAAGGTTTTCTCCAACACCTTTTGGACAAATTTGGCATGAGTGGGATGTGTGGTTCTGATAAAATCAGTATAGCTGATATGCAACTTATCCCATACATCACGATGTATCTGAGCCTTTTCATCCAAAAATTCCATCACTTCTTTTCACTCCTGTTCTGCTGACTGTTTCATTTTTTGACCATTTTCATCCGTACCAGTCACAAACTTCACTTGATGTCAAATCATCCTCTTGGATCTGGCCATCACATCTGCTATGAGACTACAATATGCATTACCTATATGTGGTGCTCCATTTGCATAATATATAGGTGTCGTGATATATGTTCTTTTCATTGTATTGATTAGCGTCTAAATAAAACATCTATACGGACTTTCTACATCAGAACAACAAAAAAACTTCAATCTACCCTCAGATTGAAGTTTTTCTCGACTTCTCATTCTTTATTCTCAACTCCCTATCTCTTACTCAGCTGTAGCATATTTTTCTATCAATGCTTCGATCTGCTCTGGAGGTAGTGCTCCTACAAACTGATCTACCTTTTCTCCTCATTTGAAGATTGTGACTTGAGGTATGCTTCTCACTCCAAACTCCATAGTAAGATCTTGATTTCATTCTGCATCTACATCTACAGTAAGCAGCTCTACGTCATCTCTTTTTTCTACCATATCATGAAGTACTGGTTTTAGCATTCTACATGGACCACATCGTTCTGCCCAAAAATCAATAAGTATCACCTTATCGCTACCTGCGATATGCGCATCAAACATCTCTTTCCCTACGATTTCTGTTGTCATTGTAGTAAATAATGAATTAAAAGAATCTCAAAAAAATCTAAGAGATCCAACCCTTAGATTATATATACTTATTACTAATTTTGTCTACTAAAGGTTAGATAACAATCAAATTAAGAAAGATTTCTATGCTTGGAAGTACAATACTGATACAATTCTTTTCAAGGTATTTAGAATCTTCATACCCATCTCCACAAATCATCTCACAGCAATTACCTCAAATTGCTCTAATTTTTGAAGACCAGTTTTGATTCTGATCAAAAATTTGTGTGAGTTCACACTCAATACAACATCATGCATTGTATCATTTACTTTTGTAAATGAAGCATTTACTTGCTCCAATTCAAAACCCTTATTGAGTGATGTGGGTGTAAGTAGTACAGGTTGCTGCATGATAATGAATCAAAAGATGAAATGCTTACGAGTCAAATTACTGATAGTTAGTACTTTGCCTCACGAAGTATTTGTATTCTTTAGCAATATCATTACAAGAGACAAAAGGAATAATTTCTTATAGAAACATCCAATCAATTTTACTAGACACATCGTTCGAATTATTTTACTTTTTTGTTGCTATATTATATGGCTTTCAAGAATTCTTATCTCGCAGAGCTGATACAAAAGCTCAAAAAACGAAGACATAAGATCATCTATTCTGATGATCTCAAAAAAATAATCGCAAAAATAATGAAAGAAGAATACACAGACAAAAGGGCGTATAAGCTCATTTACTATCTCAAAAATAAGGGACACGTATTGTCAATCAAAAAAAAGATCTTTTATGTAAAGCTAGCGGAGGACCATATATCAGAACATCTCATCCTAGAAGACCGATATCGATACATCCTCCACCATCACTGCAAAGCCAGTACCGACAATCATCGATACATCTGAGGCATCAAGGCAGTGGAGCTTCATCTGAGAAATTTTGAAATCCCAGACCATATACAGATAGTAAATCCCAAAAAACAATCCAAAGAAATAGTGGTAGCGGGCAAGACAATGCAATTTAAAAAATACAGCTCCAAGGACGTAGACTACTTCAAACAATTTAAAAAACATACCGACAAGGTAAAGATGGGGAAATACAGTTTTCCCTATGCCAAGATTGAGCTTGCTATGCTGGAGTCATTGTACAACTTCGATGAAGTGACAGATCGCTATACCTACGAAATAATCAGAAAAGTAATCAGAAAATCGACCAACCTCGATATGGAGCGTCTCGCCAAAATCCTCAAGATAGGCAAACACCACACGTCTATCAACAGACTGTATAAAATGGCAAAGAAAGAGAATAAGACCCTAGCAGAAAAGTTGTTGCCTATTATTAAGAAATGGAGTTTTGTATTGGATGTGTAGAGGGGAGAAAAAAGAAAAAAGAGAGAAGAGACAAGACGTTGATATGGTAAGGAAGCAAGTGTGAGTATGTACTACTACATACTGGCTATCGCAAACCCCTCTGTCCTGCAGACATCTCCCTTCATTAGGAGAGGACGCGTCAGGACTGATCCCAAACGTGTTGTCCCCTGATAAGGAGAAGGGACCCTTTAGGGTAGAGGTTTGAAAACATGAGTATATAAAAAAAGCTGTGTAACTAAATACACAGCCTTGGTTAATTTCTAATCAATGAGATTTTATGCTTTCCTAAACTGAATTGGCATCTCACTTGAGATGACGTTATTATGCAGATAGAACTCTTCATGCATAACGACAGGAGCCATAAAATGATTGCTTTCCTTTTTTACAACTGCAATAAATCGAATACATTCATTTTGCAGAGTTGTTCTTTTCATTAATAAGCTAATCCTTGATTTTATCGGACCTAGCACTCTTTTGAATGCACTAGGAAGAGAGATACCATTTGGACGTGGGATAATGCGCTCAATACAATTGATCACAAAGAATGTATCCTCTATCGTGGCATTAAAATACTCCTGAGTTCTATACATCATATCAGTACGATATGAAGAACATTCCTCCGATTGCATTAGCTCTGTCAAAAAATTCTGTAATTCTTTTTTCATTTCTTCCGTCATAATATATGATATTTTATTTAAGTTAATGATTTAAATCTCAATTCACATATACAAATTTAATAAAAAAAGTCAATAACAATCCACACCCACCTCTCCAAATCCTCCCTCACATCACTATCCTTAGTTAAATATATCAATTTTTGTTCTTCTTTAAATTTCTACTTTTTACTTTCTACTTTTTACTTTACTATGTACGTCCATCTCCACTGACACTCCCACTACTCTCTCCTAGAGGCTATAGGCAAACCCAAAAACATCGTGAGGGAGGCGGTGGACTATGAGATGTCTGCGATAGCACTTACGGATTACAATGGGATGTTTGGGGCGATTGAGTTTTATAAGGCGTGCAAGGATGCTGAGATCAAGCCGATCATATGAGTCGAGCTGGGGTATGTGTATGATATGTCTAGTAGAGATAAAATCGAGGATCTCGGGACTGTTGTTTTGCTAGCCAAGAGTTTTGATGGGTATCAAAACCTACTCAAGATCGTCTCAGAAGCCAATCTCCACGGTCGAAACAATAGCAAAGCGAGAATCGACCACGCCCTACTGACCAAATACTCCAAGGACCTCATCGTGCTGGTTTGAGGTGTGCATAGTTTCGCAGCCAAGCTAATCATGAAAAATGAAGATACGACCAAGATCGCCGAGGAGATCACCAGGCTCAGCGACCTCGTAGGCACATCACATACTATCATCGAGCTCACCGTCCAAGACGAATCTGCACATCCCAATATCGCAAAAATAAACAAACATCTCGAAAAGCTTGCTACCCAGCTCGAGCTACCCCTCACGTGCGCCAACAACTATCACTATATAGACGAAGCAGACCAAAAAGTATCTGAGGTGGCACTTGCTATCAAGGATGGGAAAAGGATGTTTGATGATGATAGAAGAAAAGTCTCACTCCAGCAGCATATAATGTCCGAGCAAGAGATCAGAGATATACTAACTGATAATGGCTACGATACAGATCGCATCCAACAGATGATACAGAGTACCGCAGACATAGCAGATATGATAGATCTAGATATACCTTTGAATAAAATCTTGTTTCCAAAATATGAGTCACCAGATCAGATCAAGGAATTGTATGAAAAACATAAGGATGGATTGGTAGTGGGATAAATAAAGTAATAAAAAACAAAATACATATGACAAAAGAACAAACACAAAAAAAATGGAATACCCAAAAATTGTTATTATCAACAGTTATTCTGATAGGAAATTTTGCTTCAGAAATACTATTTGGAATGAGTTATAATATATTTATATTAACATTTCTATTGATAATAGCTTATTTGATACTAAAAAACCCTCCAGATATTGACTGAGGGTTTTCTTTATTTTTTATAAAATTATTACTAATTCAATATCCCCCTCACCGTACCTCTCACCACAGCTCCCAACAATTTCCATCTCCTCCTCTCGCCATATCTCAGCACTAGGTATACAAACCATCCCGTCTGAGCCCATAGTCCAAATAAAAAATACTGAATCTGCTGCCACCAGGTAGCGTTTTTCTTGCAAAACAGGATCCTGTTGTGACTACGCTCATAGGCGATATCAGGAGATCAGAGAAATTTCGTCTCTAGCAGGGATTTTTGTCTTTCCATATGTTGGATCACCACCTCATCAGATACCACGATCTCAGCTCCAGACAGATACACTCTGTATGAGAAATCTACATCCTCCAGACACGACCTATAGCGCGCATCAAATCAAATCTCCTGAAACAATGACCTAGGTCATAGCAGCGAATTGGCTCATATCATCTGAATCTGAGAGCCTTGCGTACTCCCTCTCCTGTTGGGAGAGGGTTGAGGTGAGGGCTGTAGAGCAAACATCGCAGGCATCCATCGATGCATCGATCTGATGCCAGACGACTGGATCTGATCGGTATCACGATATCCTATGAGAGGACTATACAATATATCTTGTTTCTGATTTCTTGTTTCTTGTTTCTGTTTGTATTCAGATATACACTCAGCAAAAAATGTCTCACCAAACACATTGTCATCATCTATCATATACACAAACTCAGAAATAGCCTGACTCGCGAGCCGATTTCTATCATATCATATCCCCTGATGAGGTGTGTAATCAGTATTTTGATGATGGATGATACGTATCTCACTAGATACACTACTCAAACCATCTCTGATGATCTCCTCTATCATCTCTAGATCTTCTCCAGATCTGCTTCCATGTACCAAGCATATAATATGATCTGGCAACTCAGACTGCATGGCAATACTCTCCAGCAAAGGCTGAAGTCTATACATATCTCACGCGGTTGGGATCAGGAGGTCTCGTTGCATTGGGA
>CALHCH010000030.1 GCA_937930555.1 Candidatus Absconditabacterales bacterium
TGATCCACATGTAGTACTATCTCATCGCTCCAGACAGCCATCATTGTCATGATCATCACATGTGAGGAGATCATATGGATTGCCGTTTTCTTCATCGCATTGAGTGTCTCAGACAGCTGAGCATGTATCGGTACAACTCAAGATACATTGATTGCTAGAGTCACAAGTACCAGTATCAGATCATATAGCGCAGGCATATCATTGGGAGCTACAAGTTCCAGCTTGATTGTTGGTATCTTCTATACAGGTCAGGTATGTCGAGCTATTGGTATCTGGATCGCATTCTTGATAGTAATACACCACATTACATGTGCTTGTTCCATCATCTACACAAGGACCAGTGCTTGTACTACAGGTATCCAGCACCGTCCCACAGTCATCTACTATATCTCCATTGGCATCACAGCCGGCAGCTACTCAGGGAGTGCAAGTGGAGTCACACTGACCAGTGCTTGCATTGCAGACCTCAGAGGCACTACATGCCGTCCCACCACTGATATCACAGCTCCCATCACATGCGATAGTACCGTGAGTATTGGATGAGCAGCAGGCAGATCATATATCAGCTACACAGCACAATGCATGATCTCAACCTGTAGAATGATATCAACCATACTCGACATTGTCGTTGGCATCATAACTCCAATAGCTCATCTTGCAGACTTCTTCTCCATCTAGGTAAGTCATGCCAGTAGTGGGATCATACTCTGGGAGAGTAGCACAGTCAGTAGTAGTATTGAATGATCGAGATCCATCATCACAGATCATAGATATCCTACATCAGATATCACTGATACCCGATCCAGATGGTAGCGAGCCACAGTATGGACCATCACAACCTTGCGTGCCATTATCTACACAGGTGTTGGTAGTAGTATTACACAAATATTCAATATATGGTGCACCAGAAGACTGACAACTGACGACAGGATTGCAATCCAGATCATTGTTGCAACTAGGTACACACTCATTGTTGGTATCACATACTTCTCAGTTACTGCAGTCTGCAGAGGTATTGCACTCTACGCATTCTCCAGATCCATTGTCTTGTGCGATATAGCCTGCATCACACAAGCAATTGGTACAATTAGATGATCAAACCTCACACTCTTCAGTTACAAATCAGTTATTAGGTGAGTCAGTTTCAATAACTAAGTTTCAGCAAGTGCAAGGATTAAATGCAATACTATTTAGAACAGCATCAGAAAATTCACATAATCAAGCGCTGTTACAATTTGGCGGATCATAAATTATCCCATTTGGAATTGTTCAGAATGACGATGATCCTTGGCTATAAACCTGATCTGACTGAATAGCTGGAGGGCAATCTGTAGAAGTTGAACACGTAGATCCACCTAGAGGCAAGCAGACTGAATTTTGACAAATCTCAAACATACCACAGTCAGTGCTAGAAGCGCAGTCTACTCCACAAATATAATCATTATTATTGTAAGCTCATTGCAAATCTGGATCAAGTATGATAGTAGCCGCAAGGCTCATGCCAGATCACAAGAGAAGATACATCAAAGTTGTGAACAAATACCTAAAATGCATCTATGAAAAAAAATAAAATAACATCTAATTTTTATACAAAAAAACTACAAAAACCAGCTACAAATGGCAAATTTAGCACCTTTTCGATTATTATAAGATGATGCATGTTCTCACATATTGACAATACTATATATTTAGTATTGATTTTACGTCATCCGTCCGTATACATATCTAGCATCTACTGGGAAGGAGTAGATAATGCAGTGCTAGCGATGTATCGCTATCGGACTGGATCAGATATACAATGGTATATATGATGGTACATTAACAGATAGAATACTAATTTTAAATAATTTTCGAATAAAAAATAAAACAATACATTATTATGAAAAAAACAATATTTTTGATCATTGCAATACTCAGTATAGTAATGACTACAGGAGCAAATGCGCAACAATGCAATGCACAACTACATGGCATGAATATCATAGAGGTATTTATGCAGGGAGATGATCAACGAATAGCTGCACGAGGCACCATGCCAGTAGCAGAAAAAGAATCTGTCTCTAGACGATACATAGAAGAATCTGGTAGACGTATGCATGATAATCCTGCATTTGCAGGTAGAGATACTATTAGCTACGCTGGATCTGTATATAGTGATGTTAGCACACAGCCATTCAATTCGATTAGTTTATTTCGAGATGCTATTTTAGCTGATCCCAAAGTTATCTCATATTTTGACAACAATCAAGGACAGCTAATGTTAGTGTGGACACCAAGAGATATTCTTTTTGGAGATAATGGATCAGCAAACATATCGAGCTATACTGGGATGAATGCGATAATATTTCTAGCTGAAGATTTGCGAGATGATTATTATTTATTTAACTTTGATCAAAGACTTCAAGCTACTTTTTGGCATGAATTTGGACACAATCTTCGATTAAAGGGAAATAGCATGCATACAAATGGAAATACATTAGAAAATAACCAGATACTGCAAGTTACTGAATTTACTTGGAATGCAGACAATCTAGATTTTATAGTTTCTGCATGGGAAGACAAAATGGCAGAAAGAGGACATTTTGTAGACTATGATGAAGACTGCTATGAAGGAGACCTTGACTGCGATGAAACCGATAATACCATCAATGCTGGTGCCTCAGAAATACCAAATAACGGTATAGATGATAACTGCGATGGAAATATCGATGAAGGGTCTATAGTAGATGCTGACGAAGATGGGTTTGACGAAACGGTAGACTGTGATGATACGGATCCAGATACCTATCCTGGAGCTCCTGAGCTCTGTGATGGCAAGGATAACAATTGTGATGGTGATATCGACAGAGACATTTTTTATCCAGATCAATATTATTTTGATATTGATCTAGATGGATATGGAAAAACTGGACCTGTCTCAGTACCATGCTATGTTACTATTACAAGTGAGTACTCACTACTAGGAGGTGATTGTGATGATGATAATCCAGCTATTAATCCTGGAGCTACGGAGGTCTGTGATGGTATAGACAATAATTGTAACTTACTTGTAGATGTGCAAGATTCTGGTTTAGTAGATGGTATAACATTTTATATTGATCGTGATGAGGATGGATTTGGAGAAGCTGGAAATATTATTATTGATTGTCAAGCGCCACCTGGATTTGTAGATAATGATGATGATTGCAATGATTTTGACGGCACTGTCTACCCAGGTGCTCCTGAGATATGTGACAATAAAGATAATAATTGTGATGGTGTTACAGATGAAGGCTTTACCTTCGCTACATACTATCTAGACTCTGATGGAGATGGCTACGGCGATGAGGCTAGTACAATAGCTGACTGCTCACAGCCATCTGGATACGTCATCAACAGTGAAGACTGTGATGACAACAATCCAAACATCAATCCAGGAATGGATGAGATATGCGGAAATGGTATAGATGACAATTGTAATGGTGATATAGATGGCTTATTAGGTATGGATCAACTCTTCTACGAAGATCAATTCTATCCAGATCTTGATAAAGATGGATTTGGCGGTGGTTTTGCTCAAACATTTTCATGTTCAGTCGACACTACTGGAATGAACTTGATAACAATAGGTGGAGATTGTAATGATGATGATTCTAGCATTAATCCTAATGCTACAGAAGTATGTGATGACGTAGACAACAACTGTGATGGAGAGATAGATGAAGGATTTGTGAGAGAATATTGGTATACGGATGCCGATGGAGATGGATATGGAAGAAACGTATCAGGTGATCGAATATTGACGTGTAGAGATACAGTGATCGGTAGAGTCAGAAACTTTCTAGACTGTGATGACTCAGATCCAAACATCAATCCTGATGTAGAAGATATCTGTGATGGTATTGACAACAACTGTGATGGAAATGCGGATGAAAATGACGGGATGTTGTACTACGTAGATGCTGATGGGGATGGATATGGAAACCCAGATCCGAGTCTGAGAGTATTTACATGTATGCCAGATCCTGGCTATGTACTAGACAACACAGACTGCAATGATAATAACCAAGCCATCAACCCACTCGCCACAGAAATTCCAAACAATGGAATAGATGAAAACTGTGATGGTATAGATGATGATGTAGTGATGACAGACAGTGATGGTGATGGATATCTCCTCGCAGATGACTGTGATGATACTGATCCAGCTATCAATCCAGGAGCTACAGAAGTATGCGATGCTGTAGACAACAACTGTGACGGTCAGGTAGACGAAGGAGTGACTATCACTCACTACCGAGACAGTGACAGTGATGGCTACGGTGATCCAGATGATCAAGTAGTAGGTTGTGATACCAATAGCCCTACTGGCTATGTATCAGACAATACTGACTGCGATGATACAGACGCAAGTATCAATCCTGGTGCTACAGAAATACCAAACAACGATGTCGATGAAGACTGTGATGGTATAGCTGAGATGACGGACGCAGTCCATGATCTCAATGGCGTACAAATCTCTATCTATCCAAATCCTGTAAACAATGTGTTGTACATTGATTATACAGAATTAGATCTAGAGATCAGACTCATCAACCCGCAAGGTGTCGCGCTGTACACCAAAGTAACTGACAATCAGGTAGATGTGAGCGATCTCCCAGCTGGGATATATATCCTCTTAGCTACCGACAGACAGACTCGGGCCAGTATTACTGACCGAATCACTATACTCTAGGGACTGGCGCATATTGTGCCACACACTCTGACACAATGTGCGCCTTCCCCGCACGTAGTCAAACAATACGGAAGCCCTGACTGATTTTTAGTCGGGGTTTTTTTTGTTGTGGAAAGTTTGGTACAAAAACACTAGCTTACTCCTCTTTGATCAGTATCTGCCTTGATCAAATAAATACAGATGGAAACTCGCCACACTCGTCATCCAGAGCGCAGCGAAGGATCCAGGCAGGGTCGATACTGATGTGAGGATGTGTATTGACTGGATTCTTCGGTCGTACCTCCCTCTAAATGACGGATAGGATCAATAAGATGTTTGTAATACAAAAAAGGACGCCACAAGCCGACGTCCCTACTTGTACCTATATGGCGATCACTAATCATCACTACACCACCCTTTTTCCTTACTCTTAATTCTGTATTCTGTATTCTTAATTCTTCTCTTTGTCTACATACAACATCGTCCCTATCAGATTTTTGTCATTGTGGTCTACGGTGATGGTACTATGTGGATATGGGATCACAATCCCTTCTTGCACAAACGATGCATAGATCGCATCATTTACTTCTGCCTTGGCTACTGCCATCAATTTGCCAGCGGTCGGATCTATGTAAAAGTATATCTTGATCTCCAATCCATGATCTCACATCGCTTCCATCATCACCTTGGTACTATCCTTTTCTTTGACAAACTCTAGTGAGTTGACAGCTGATTTGATAGTGTCTAGTCACCACTGTACAGGTGTCTCATAGTGTATCGTCACCTTGGTCTCCAGTCTCACCAGCTCTTCTCCATCAAAGGTCCTGACAGGATTCATCACCATAGCGAGATTGGGTACGATGACCTTCCTAAGGTCTAGCGTCCTGATCACCGTATATCTGATCGTGATCTCCTCTATCCTACCAAAATATGTCTTGTCTGTATAGTCTACTTCTATGATATCTCAGAGACGAAATTCTTTATTGGTCAGCACGAGTATCCCTGCGATGAGATTGCCCAATATATCCTTGAACGCAAATCAAATCCCAAACGAGATACCTCATAGTATCCAACCAAAATCCACCTGTATGATCATAAATCCTATCAAAAACGAAAAGATCGTGAGAGTATAAAAGATGATCTCCCCTATCAGTCCACTTACTTTCCTAGTATACTCGTCGTCTCAGATACTGTTGGCGCGTATCCTTTTGGACACAAAACGTGAAAAAAACCTAGACACCAACAATAGTAATATCACTACTCATATAGCTATGATCAATCTCACAAAAAATATCCACAAATCGGTCAGCTGCCATATCCCAAACAGTGCAGCCTCGCTTGACGCACTAGAGGTGCTGTCTACGATACCACCTGTCCTGGAGTTGGCTGAGTTGGCTGAGTTGGCTGTCTGTGCGTAGGCGATCAGTCCCGATCCACTCGCGATGATCGATGCTACCAGTCCTCGTACATATCTCTTGAGTCTCGCCATGTTTTTGTTTTTTTTGGATAAATATGTAGTACGTTAAGTATACTCTGAGCGGGTTGGTTTGTCAAAAAATTAAGCCACCTCATCATACAATTCATCGTATGGGTTAGGTCCTGTATTATTTCACTTTCTTTTTCCATACCCATAACTCTTCTTGATCTCCTTGATAAGCGGATCATTTGACTGACTTACTGATGAATTACCCAATACAGATTGCATCAAAGATGTAGGATTATTTAGTTGTAATGACATTGTTTTAGCATGTTCTTCAAAATACTCACCAAATCAAATTATTGTTTTTTCTACTATAGGAGTTAGCAATAGCCTTCTTTCTGCAGCAAAATTGTAGATAGCTCTTTTTGCTAGAGCACCATTACCTTTACGTAAAGCTTGCAAAAAAGCGTTTTTGTGTTCTGATGACATATCGTCACCAAAAAAATCTAAAAATTTGGTAGTCACAAAGTGCATGAGATATTCTTTAGATGTTTTACCTGCATTTTGAGTTTGTGTATTGAGTGAGTGTATTTTGGTTAGTAGATTTCATCGCAATATATTTTGTTCTTTTGCATCTTTTCTAAATCATCCTCAGGTCCTATCTAGACTAGAATACAACAGAGATTGAAACCCAGCAGAAGTGAGATTCATAATCCCCTCGCTATACATGGGTGCTGACTGATGAGCACGATCACTATCTCAGAGCGTAGATCACTCAGTACCCAGTACCCTCTCGTGATAAAAATGCTTCAGATCTCAGAGTCTAATTTCTTGATCTGCATCTTTATTTTCTATATCTTCCAATCTCCCTATCGCCTCAAACATAGCTCCGCTTTTGAATGTCAGTGCATTCATCACTTTTCTACCATTACCATTTCTATTTCGTCGTCTCTTAGTTTTGTCTCTTCTATCTACATGTTCCTGTACTTCCTCTCAGTCGTCATTTGTATACGCGACCTTCTTTGTATAACTATTGAGTCATACCTCATCATTGTGCTGGACTCATACCGCTTTGCTGAGGCGATCGTCAGGCACCAGCTCATCCATAAGATTAAAAAATTTACGTGTAGCATTTGGATCATTTACCATCTTGAGGAGTGGATTGCCATAGGTCCTCCCCATGGCGGCGAGCTGCTCACAAGCCAGCTTTTTGCAATTAAATATAGTACCAGTAGCAAATAATTCCGCTACTACTTGACTGGTCTGGAGATATTCGTCTTCATCTTCCGTTTTTTCAAACAAGACTTTGAGAAATCATGTAAATCCAGCACCATTTGGTTTTTTGAGCTTGCCTCTCACTGCCAACAATACTTTAGAATAAGATCGATTTTTGGCATCTTTGGCATAGTCATCGATATTGGTCTCTACTTGCTCGGAGTAGTCCTCTACTGACTTAGAAAACTGTGTCCCAAATATATGCTTGAGATTGCCTCATTTGGAATGATCAGCTATATACTCAAGTTCAAAATTGAGCAATCTATGTCTTGCATCTTCATTGTCTCTTCCTGCGTTTCTCAGGTCATCATATCTCCTCTGCCTCTCTTTCATAAACTGGGTATGATGCTCTTTGCCCAACAATGCTTCCACCCATTTTCATTGATCGGCATATTTTGCGAGATTGCCTTCGTATGGTTCTTTGACTTCTAGTAAGACATACAGATAGTCACCTGCCAGCTGACGGAGAAACTCCTTGTCTCCTCTTTTTTTGTGTGCATCTTCTAGATCAGCCATCACCTGGGTGAGTCATTCTTTCTTTTCGGATCATTTTTTGTCATCAGTATCCATACCTGCGAGCTGTTTTTGTCTGGCAGATATCTTGCTAAATATAGCAGCATCCAATGTCTGCCAAGCATCATCACCATCCAGACCAGGTATCCATCAGAGCTTGTCGTGCATCCATGCTTCAGCCTCTTTGATCCTCATTTCTTGTTTTTCTTTGAGGTGTTTTTGTGGTGCTTCTCGCACGGTCTTGGCCATCTGTCGGATGGATGCTGGAGAGAGTCGGATCAGTCTAGAAGGATTGGCTACTGTGCTCGTATCAGCTGGAGGATGTATTTTTTGGATATGTTTGTACTCTGCATCCGAAAAAGGAAACAAGCCCTTGTCTTGCACAAAAATAGCAAAAGTAGTATAATCCATCTTTTTTTGTCGTATAGGGTCGTCAGATCTGACCGTCACGCTATCACCATGTTGGTCGATGTGGAGAAACTTATATTTTTGTTCTCCAGATGGTACTCAGAGATGTTGGATCTGATTGATAGGTCTGTCGCGATCTGGTAGGTCTCATATATGTGCTCTGGTCTGATCATCTAGTACATGACCTCTGGTCCACGAGCTATACATCTTGTCTTTGCCAAACACTGATCACATGCTTTTTTCGGAATTGAGATAGGTCTGCGTGGCTGCAGTCATACTATCTAGTTGTCTAGCTTTGACGATATCCTGACCGCCTGCTCGCTTGCTTTTGAGGAGATCGAGTCAGTCTGCAGTCATATCGTGTGGTCCATATGTCCTCCCCATTGGCAGATCAAACTCCGTACACATCTCAGGCTGTAGCATAAATTGTGCAGTCCCTGGCTGATGGAGGATACGTGCCTTGATCCAGACATTGCCTCATCCAGGGAGCTGTGAGTTTTCTCCCGAGATACGGAAGTATAGCAACGCTCAGTCGCTAAATGTTCATTGCTCAGCATCAAACATCACTCCTCCATCTCACTGCAAGGCATTAAATCAATTTGCAAACTCTTTGAGTTGGACACTCTCGAGATGTGGATCTATCTCCTCTGTCTCGGGATGATCGAGAGCGACGGTATTTTTGAGTTCTTGGATGTTTCATTGGATACGAGCACCAGCTCCTGCATTGTGTGTCCTGAGTACAGTGGTAGCTTCTCTTAGGTCATCCTGGAGTCATTGCGGGACGGGATTATTTGGATGACTTGTGTGAATAGTATCCAACGCATCTTGAGCTTGCTGGAGATGAGTCCTATAGCTCTGAGGTGTAGTATCCACCAGTGTATCCACCTGACGCTGGAGATTTTCTCTCCTTAGAGTGAGATCATTGATCAGATCTGATACGAGCTTGTGATCTTGCGCTGTGGGATCTAGTCTAGCTCTGAGTATAGCTAGCTCACTATCCACTCTGGTCAGCAGTGATGAGAGTGTGTCCTGGGCTCAGCCTATTCATCGTATAGCATCTCTTCTATCGTTTAGATATCACAGATCTATATTGGTAGGTCCAGTGGGATCAGCGATAGTACTCTGCACTCTGTCTAGATACGTGAGTATTTTTTTGGTTTGTTGGTCTATGAGGGTGCCTACTTCTCACTCAGCACCATCCAGATACGTACGCAAGGGCACCATATCAGTCCTGAGAGCCTCTCTAGAGAGCCTAATACGCTGGGTAGGTGTAGTAGCCTCATACAGCAGTGACATCTCTGCATCGTCATACAGCTCAGCAAGCTGAGCTCATAGAGCAGGTATAGTCGTGATCTCACTACCATCAGATCCATACTGCATCAACACAAATCGCGCCGATGCATCAGTAGCTAGCTTGCTCACGACCTCAGCTTTTGTGGGATCATTTAGTGCTTGATCTAAGAGCTGAGTCGTGATATGTGCTTGGATCACTGGCTGTATCTGCTCGAGATCTATCCACACAGCATGTCCATTTTCTAGGATATATTTTCTGATATTGGGCTGTGCGGTACCATCCTCTCACACATATGCATCACCAAAATCCTCCTCCGCAATCCTGCATAGATCTTCTTCTGACAACTCAACCTTTGCTGATATGCACGACTCAAGACTCTTGCCAGGTTGAAATGTGCGGACTGGGACATCTGGCACGCTATGCACTCAGAGTGTGAGCAACACTCTATGCGTCTCTTCGTGACGATGCATCCCCTGCAATGCTCAAAAATACTCCTCCTTGAGGACCTTATTTTTTTGTTCTGAGAGACCATTGACCTCATTTGTAAAAAACTCCTCCAACGAATATTTTTTGGACTCACCCTGCAGTGAGATAAATTGTGTAGGTATTCAATCTATGATCTCTGAGCTAATATCCACCTCTAGAGCTGTCCCGAGCTGTCTACTCAATTCAGCAAAAGTTTTTTGGATTGCATCTTTGTTGTACATGATCTCACCTCCCTGTATATACGCCCTCATCGTAGTCTTGAGTGTCAGCTCATAGGCATCTATCTGAGCTTGCGTAGCGTTTGGGTTTTTTTGTTGTCGACTGTCTAGGATGCGTGCATACGTCTCCTCACTCGGGTTCTGGATCTGAGCGTACCTTCGATCAGTGAGGTATTTTTTTGGTTTGTTTTCCTTATTGCCAAATATTTCTGCATTTCTAATACCTAGCCTAGATCATAAGGCTCCAGTCATCTGCATCTTGGTATCTTGAGCACCAAAACCAGCTGCCTCCTCCTCAGACACACTAGTCCAAAAATACAAAAATGGAAGATACCTCACGTCCGATGGCGCCATACGATAGTTGCCATTGGTAGCGAGACCATTTGGATTGGATTGTTGCATCATCTGGATGATCTCAGGACTAGTGTGCTGAGCATCTAGCTCGTAGCTAGGTACCAGCAGCTGTGATCATCGCAGTGGATCTCATCAGAGCGTATGCTCTTGTAGACTCGAGATAGGCTGGCCATTCACTTTTTGGATAGCTAGATCCTTGGTGTTGAACACCATCTCATACTCACCTATACGGACCTTATCCGTCTCAGGATCCAGTACGTTTTCTAAAAACGATTGCAGTCTTTTGGAGTGCTTTTTTTGGAGATGAGTAGGGATGAGCTCGATGAGCTTGGGCATATATATATCGATTTGTTGTTGGATAGTCTGCTGATAGAGGAGTTTTTTGGTGTGCATGAGCTGGGGCTGATCTGGGGTAGCGGTACATACCTCCTGCAGAGGCTGAGACTCCAGCATCACGCATAGCATATCAAACGAAGCGTCCTCACTCCTAAGTCGCTGAATATACTCAGCATGAGATCAAGCTTTTTGGTTTTTTTGTTTTTGGGATTCAGCGTATTGGGTATAGGTACGTGGGTAGATCGACCCACCTATACGATGTAGTTCAAACGCTTGTTGGTGTTCTAGGGTATATGCCGACTCAGATCACAGATCCTGCTCCAACAACAAAAATTGCTGCAAGAGATCTACCTGGGTATCCTGGACTGTATGTGACAGTTCGGATTCTTTGTGGTCAGGTTGTGTTTGTTGCATTTGGATGATGTTTGATTGTGGTGGATTTCAGTTGTCTTGTGCCATGAGCTACCAGTTATGCAAATTTTTTTGGTCACTCCAATCATACATGCAAAAATAAAAAAAAGCAATATATTACGCTTGACATATATAAATAAATACAATAACAAAAAAATTGCAAATATCGGACACATCACTAGTGTGTATCTATGTCATCCCAAACCAAACATACCGTATTTGTGCACGACTGGATATTTCATATATGAGGAGCCGAGTCGGTTTTTTTTGATTTGATACAAACACACACCCAGCACGCAGTGCAAGAAAAAATATATACCTTATTTTCGGATCTAGAATCCATAGAGGTCGATGGCTACACCTACGAGATCGTCACCGCACTCCCACGATGGCTAAATAATATCTTTGTGCGATGATCACGCCCATACACCTGATCCAATATTCTTGCCTCTTTTTTCTCTTCTCTTTTTTCTTCATTGCTTGATTATCGCAACCTGATCGTCTGGTATCCGCAGCTATGTCGACTACTCAGACGTCAGATATTTGCTGACCAGCCAGGTCACATCGTCATCTCATCATTTGCCGCCACCAAAAATATTATCCCATACTGAGCAGCATATCGCTCCTATCAGGTCACGCTCTATCTCCATAGCCCAAATCAATATATCCGAGCAAATCACGATGAATATGTGGCCAAATTTTCACGATGGCAAAAAAAGATTTTTGGAGTATTGGTGCCATATCTCCGCAGATGGGATAGCAAGCCCAGACACTATGACACCGTGATCACCAATAGTCGCTACACTGCATCACTCGCACATCAGTACTATCAGCTAGATCACATCACTGTCCAATACCCAACACTTGATCCTGCGTTTGATGCGCACAACAATACAAAAACATCTCAAAATCGTCATGCTACCAAAAATTATTTTGTGTATATAGGGAGGTTGACGAGTTTTGTGAGAGAAGTAGATAAGATCATCCAGCTATGCAACCATGCTCAGGTGCCACTCATCGTGATGTGATCTGGACCTGACGAGACACATCTCAAATCTCTCGCCTGACCGACTGTGACGTTTGTATGAAGAGTCACAGATGTAAAACAAAAAATCAATATCCTGCAACACGCCAGATGACTCATCAATCTCGCCAAAGAAAGTTGTGGTATAGCTACGATGGAAGCGATTGCGCTAGGTGTGCCGGTGTTTGGATATGCTGAGTGAGGGAGTGTCGAGCTGGTGTGACCAGAGCAGTGACTCCTCGTGACCAGCAAAGATAAAGAAAGTTTGGAAAAATGATTTTGAGAATTTATGAAAAGATTTGGATAACATGAAATCACTATAACATGTACCTGCGATCAGTGATCGCCACAAACCATCTACCCTATCTGAGGATCCATCATATATCTAGGTACCAGACTCTCAACAATATCAAACTCTGATACATCTACTCACATCTGCTCTCACTGATATCTAGTAGACAGCACACTTCAGTCCAAAAAAAACTCTCCTAGCATATACGATCTATCTAGCACCTCGCTCACTGGATGTTGTGATATATGGTCTAGAAAATATGCTCTTTGTCATAGAGTATCTACTACCGTATCTGCATCTACAAACACAAAACTATCTACATCCACATCTTGTGCAAAATCAATCAGTCGCATCTTTTTTCTTTGTCACATAAAGATGGCTCCCAGGTCTGGTAGACTCGATCACATATGCAATTTTTTGTAATATGCTATTTTTGGTATATCCACAAACATGAGACATGGTCTGAGTGTGCGGAGTATATTTAGTGTCACACACACCACCCTGAGCTGAGTAAAACTCCCAGGACCATTGATCACTGCTATGTGATCATCACCTGTCTGATCCAAAATCTGCACAATCCTACGTGGAAACACCCTCTCTACATCCTCAAAAACAATAGTCTCAAATCCAAGACTGCTCTGTATATATATCTGATCTGAAGCACAATGCACAAGTATCATACATATACTATACTCGTCCACACAAAGAAAAAAAGGGTTTTCTAAAAATTCGAAAGCTTTATAAAGTTTCTGAGTCTTTTTTCTTGTTTCTTGATTCTTGTTTCTTTTAGGTTTGCCCCTGAGCAATAAACTGCACCCCCCTTATAATAGTATAACTAAAAATCACGAGCACGAGTCACACCAGTGATCGCTTGACGCCGTCTTTTCATTTTTGCACTGTAGACTCACTAGCACCTCCAAACACAATCATCAAACCAGAAAACACCAAAGAAAACGTAATAATAGTACCAATAAAAAACGTAGCAGACAAGAAAATATCCTTGGTCAAAAACTCCAAAGTATTTTCTTCGGATTTTACATCTTGCCTGATACCTAGAGTTTTGTTGATATCTCGACCGCAGCTCCCGTCTTCTAGACAGCCAGAATTGATTCTGAGTCAGACGTCTTCTGGTGATGGGTTTTGAGCATATACTTTCATTGGGATGTTTTTAGATACTAAACAACAACAAAAGTATACGAATGCGAGCGAAAAATTGCAAATCTATGTGAGACCTAGACTCTAGTCCGCAATAGTTATTTTTGATTTGCTAGTAGTTATCAGGCCGTCTTTTTGCATATCTACCAGTATAGATTGGACTACTTTGTTGGGAAATTGGAGTGCGATCAACTCCGGAGTGAGCTGCACTCCTGCGACCAATTGCTTGAGTATCCATCATCTCACTTCCCTATCAGATCATCTAAATGTGCTTTGTTTGCTGGTGGGTCTGATCCCAGTAGCTGCAGCTGTGGCCACAGCAGATCCATAATCCATCAGTGCATTGTGTCGATCATTGGATCTACCCTCCGGTATGCAAGCACGAGCTATATCTTCTAGATCTGCTGGCTTGAGAGACTGATCTAGTCATAGCTCATGGATGAGGACTCTCCTGATATTGGTATCTACGACCGGCTCGGGCATATTGTAAGCAAAGGCACATATCGAGGCTGAGGTATAAGGTCAGATACCTGGTAATCTCAATAATTTCGCGCGATCTGCAGGCACGATACTATTATACTCTCATACTATAATTGCAGCTGCTTGCTGCAGACGCAATGCTCTAGAATTAAATCACAAACCAGATCGAAGTCATAGCAGTGTCGACTTGTCCACTACTGCCAGGTCTTGCATCCTAGGCAGTATATCCAAAAAACGATGAAACTTGGGCACCACCCTCTCCACCTGCGTCTGCTGAGACATCACCTCAGAGACCAGTACCCAATATGGATCAAAACTATCTCTCCATGGTAAAACTCTCTTGTGATCGACGTACCACGAGAGTATTTTTTCTTGAAATCTGCTAATTTTATTCTTGCTAAGCTGCATTCACAATATTGTGGACAAAATCGGGTGTAATAATCGATCGATCCAACACTCTAGTGATCAACGAAGAATCGATAGATTGATGATTGTTTCGTGGACAATCAAGAATAATAACAGGTATATCCTCCACCGTTATCTCTTGTGCATAATGAATAAAATCATCAATATGTAATTTTGCATTAATGTTTTTACACAACACTCATTTGGTAATATGCTCGTCAGTCATATCAGATCATAGATGTATATCATCGAATGTATTTGGGAAGTAGGCATCTAGTCGCCTTTGTGTAAAATCAAGTTGCTTACTTAATCTACCTGTCACAACATGTAATTCATATCAAGCATCTTTCAAAAAGGTTATTCATTCTTGAGATCATTTCATAGGCTTCAATACTCAAGTGTCATGTGCCCAAACAAAAAAATCATAATAAGCCTCTCGTCATCGATCAAATTCTGAAAACTCTTCGTTTTCATGCAGATAAGCATGACGAATAGCATCATAGGATACTTCCTTTCAATACTTAAATTTGTAATATTTCAAAAAGGCTCTAGCGGTATCACACAATATATTGTCACAATCAATAGATAGAATATTTTTCATATACAACTATGTAGTTAAAATCAATCAGTCTCAAAATTCCACTCTTCATATTTTTTGGCTGCATCTCGATCAGTTTTGAATTGTCTTGCAAAGGTTTTTATAGCTTTGGTGTCATCGATGAGAATACCTATTTCTCTGTTGTTGTCCAAGGCGTTTTGGGAGAGATTCATGGATCCCATGATCAGGAGGTCATTGTCGATCAAAATATTTTTGGCGTGGACATAGGGATCAGCAAGGAGGCGGACGCGATCAGGCATTCATCAAAGATTATCCAGCCATCATTCATCCTGTCATTTGCCCAAGATTATTTGTACATCTACCTCCTTAGACTTGTTTTCCAGTATGGTGATTAGGTTTTGGTCTTGGATGTATTGTGCTTGGATGACTATACTGTCTTGAGCTTGCTGGAGTGCGGTTTCTATCTGTTGTCTACAATTGACTGGACATACAAGTAGACGGGGATGTATGTCATTTACTGTCACTTTATTTCATACCAAGTCTTTGTCAAATATCGTTTGTAGACTCTGTGCAATCTCTGGATCATCTCACACAAATCGATATTCTCTATTTCTTGCCATGCTAGTATAGGTGAGATTGGCAGTGGAGATGAGATAATCACTATCATCACGTATCATCACCTTTGTATGATTAAAATTTAGTCCCATCTGCTCATCATCTAATACTTGGATATCATAGGCCTCCATACGTTTTTTGGTTTTCAAAAACGCCTGATCCAATCACTCGTATGGACGGTTTTCTCCGATTCGCCTTACTCAAACTCACAGGGTCGAAAGATTTTTCATTATTTGCTCTGCCTCTGACAATGTGATACGATAAAACCACATATCCAATGAATACTTGGCCTGACTCATCCACTCCAACAAATTGTCCTGTACACCATACGGACTCACCCAAAAATCTCCCTCCACTCACTGAGTCTGCTGCACACGTGGCGACGATCACACATCAATCTGGACATCCTGCTGCTGGACAAGAAATAATGTCCCAAATCATAGGACTCAGATCAACAGAACATATCACAAGAGCTGTCACACTTTCATAGACACAACAATACGAGATACAGCACATAAGTCAAAACAATTTACCGCTTACAAGCCGATAAATTGCATTTTTGGGTCACTGTAGATACTATCAGCTATGAACAAATGGATAGGAGACGGTGATATATCAGAATCATCACAATCACGCTCAAAGCAGTTACTTTTTTGGATACTTGCTGGTATTGGATGATTGTTGGTACTTTTTTTGTTGGGGCGACTCGCATTTAGACTCAATCACAAGATGTCAGATGCCAGACAATGATTTGTCAAAGTCATCTGATGGCTCATTCTGTGAGCTATTGTACTCTGTGTAGTGTTTGCTCTGCTCGCTGGTATATTTAGACTCATCTCCAAAAAAAGATACATCGACGAAGATATAGAACAAGAGACTGAGGATTAGAAGTTTAAAGTGTAGGATTAGGTAGCTATAGTGGATCGATTATAAAATTGAACTATATATTGCATCTCACGAGACTATCAAACAGCAGTTTATATCACATAATTACGTCGATATACTACGTAGTAAATGCACCTAAATTTAAAGTCTATTTACTATACTTTTTTTACAAAAAAATGAAGAAATTTGTACACTATATTCGTAGCATATTTGCTCTAGATACAAGATCTTTAGCAGTTTTGAGGATCGTAATTGGTTTGGTCTTGATACGAGATCTGGTGATAGGATTACAATTTCTTACTGCTTTTCATACTGATAGTGGTATCTTGCCGCTAGATATATTGATGACCAACTATCCTTCAGAAAACGTTTGGAGTATCCACGCCATCTCCAATACATATACCTATCAGCTAGTATTGTTTATACTCCATTGTATCATTGCGGTTGCTTTTACACTAGGATACAAGACACATATAGCCACTATACTACTCTGGGTGTTTACGCTCTCACTCCACTGACACAATCCACTTATACTCAACTGATGAGATACCGTCGTGAGACTGATACTCTTTTGGGGGATGTTTTTGCCATTGGGTCATCAGCGATCACTAGATCGACGTAATACTAAGAAAAAAGCTATGTCAGTGTTTTCTCTAGCGACGGTGGGATATATACTGCAAGTATGTTTTGTATATATCTTTGCGACTATCCTCAAGGACCACCCTAGATGGACACAAGAGTTTAGCGCAGTATACTATGCCCTCTCATTGGATCCGTTTGTAACTACGCTGTGATCTCGAGTCTATCAGTACCCGACACTGATGGAGCGACTTACCAAGTTTTCATATTATCTAGAATGATTTGGTCTTGTACTCCTACTGATACCTCGAAAAAACCATCTCCGAAGAATCCTATGTATAGGTCTATTTATATCGTTTCATCTGTGACTAGGGCTCACGATGCAGCTATATAGTTTTCCGTATATTATGATCGGGTTGCGACTTGCACTGGTCCCAGCAGCTGGATGGCAGATACTCAGTACGCTCCAAGGCGGTCACACAGATACTGACAAAGATACTACGCCAATCCCAAACATCATCATACAAACACAAAAATTACATCCCCTCATATCTGTGTTTTTGATTCTGAGTTTGGGATATATTTTTTCGCGAAATCTCAGGACGACCGATTTTGACAGGCACAACGATTGGTTCTCTACTGACATCAATAGGTTTTGATTTTTGTTTAGAATAGATCAATACCGAAACATGTTTGCGCCATATCCGTTTGTGGATGATGGGCGAGTGATACTAGAAGGTATACACCAAGACGGCACATCTATCAACCTGCTAGATCCTGATGCTGAGTATAGTCTAGCCAAGCCAGCTGATATGAAGCGCTACTACCCGCACGAGAGACGACGCAAATATTACACCTCCATGTGGATGAAAAAAAACAGCGACTATAGACAATATGGAGCCGCCTATCACTGCAATGCACGAAACAAAGCTCATCCAGACAATCCACTCACGCAAATCAAGCGATACTATGTGCTAGAAAGAACCTTGGCTGATTTTGAGACTGAGGAGATAGATGAGGTGTTGTTGTATGATGGAGAGTGTGGGTAAAAAAGTAGGTGAAAATTTGACAAAAGCAAACTGTAGGCATATAATAAAAATACATTTAACTCTACACTACGATGGACAAAAGAAAGCATTTGATCAAACTATTGGAACTATTGAGATGAGTCTGGGCTCCAGCTGAAGGTTTTTTGATGGTCTTTAAGGCATGATGATTTGATGATAGTATAGTAGATACTCTACTCAATCTCATCAAAAATGCTGTGGAAGAAACTGAAAATGAAACGGCAAAAAAAACTCTTACTGGATCTATCGCAGTACTAGAAAAACTAAAAGCTATGGAGCTAGAGAGTAATAAGCAAGATGAAAAAGAATGTGAAGAATTGCTATGAATGCTCGAGAATATTGCATAAAAAATTTTATCTATTTATACAAAAATAAAATGACAGGTATTAACACAGTAGAATGGGGTGCAGATTTTGAATGAGCAAATCCAATGGAGGTTGGAAAGTTATCTGGTGCATTGAATAATCCAGATAAAACAGATCTCATCACAGCTAAGCTCTCGAAGCAGATAGATAATCTACCATCTAGCATCAAAAAACATATAGCAGATGAAACCCAAAAAGCATTGGATCAAGCTACAGATCCAAATATTCAAGCCAAGCTTAAGTCTTTTCAAAAATTGTTTGAATGAATAGAAACCACTGACCTCAACTGACTTTGAATCAAGATCTGATCACTAGATGCAACTCTCAAACAACAATGAGATAAAATAATCCTTGAGTCTGGTGACAAGTCAGTAGATATAACTGATATAAAAAATACTGAAACATGAGTGTACAAAATCATTGAATGAAATGATGGTGCTTT
>CALHCH010000031.1 GCA_937930555.1 Candidatus Absconditabacterales bacterium
CCGCAGTCAAAAACAAGATCATGAACACCGTCATAAACAAGAAGATACCTCTCAGGGCTTCAAACAATAAACTCATCAGGATGAAGAAAAAAATAGATAGTTCAAAAATAGCTGTTTGTTAGCGGAAAGCAATGGGTCTGGGAGTTTAGTGTTGACAATTTTTGAGAGATTTGATTATTTTTTATTTACTTAAAATGAAGAATACAAATCAGATTAATGTTCATGTAACCAAACTTCATCGAAATCGTTTTCTAAAACCAACTTTTCTACTATATTGATTTTTTTCATCTCAAAAATGAAATACACATTTAGGATATAAGTATTTTATAATTTTGATCAATCAAAGTCAAGCAATTAGAGCCACCAATACTGTAAGCATACCAGGATATGGATTTTGGTACTGAGATAGTATATCAGTTCTTGCTATGAGATAATCTAATTTTTCTACTATATCAGTGCTGTTTAATGCATCTTTATTGTTAATTGTGCCGTTGAGACGATAGATATTGAAAATATTCCGAAACATGAAAGCTGTGAAAACAATCATTATTATTAATGTATATCTTTTTTCTATTTCATTTGTTCATATATCCCATCATTTTAATATCATTGTGGTGATATAGGTTTTTAATTCTCAGTAAATTAGGCTTGTAGTATCCTTGTCTAATCAAAGAATAGATATGTAGGTTTTCTCTCATTTTCTGTCGAATGTTATACTGATATTTACATCTTCATTATGTGTTGAAATACTAATATGATTAATTTTATCATTATTAGAGTTGTATTCTTCCTCTATATCAGAAAATTCGCTTGTGTTAAAAACAAGTCAATTATTTTTTTTTACAGTTAGCTTGATATCATCCTTACATTTATTTCAGATTCTATTTTTGAGAATATCTTTAATTTTTACTAAAGATTCGAAATCTACATAGAATCATTTTTTGTATGAAATATCAGCATATGAGTTTGTCTCTTTCATAGATTTAGAAATGTATATATAAAAGAGTTTTAACTAGCTTTTTTCAATTGTAACTTCCCTTTGTCCATACCCATCACTTCTACATCCATAGCGTCTCCTACCTTGTATAGGGTAGAGGCGTCTTCGATAAATCATTGGCCGAGATTTTTTACATGCACGAGTCAGACGTTGCCTCACTGGATCTCGACAAATATACCGTATGCTTCTGTCCTCGTGACCTTACCAGTCATTTTGTCACCCTTGGTCGGTACTCGCAGGACTTCCTGGATGAGAGATCGAGCTTTGGTGCCAGCTGCTTGGTCCTTGGCTGTGATATATACAGACCCATCATCTTCAAAATCTATATTTACCACATCTGATCCTCACGATTTTTCGATTATTTTTGTGATCATTGATCATCCTGGTCCGATGACTGTTCTTACTTGCTCTGGTTTGATCTTGTGCACTTCTATAGATGGAGCATAAGGTGACATCTCCTGTGCTGGCTCAGCTATAGTGAGGAGCATATAGTCTAGGATTTCTTGTCTACCAGAGTTGGATCTATCGATCATCTCTAGGAGTTTGTCTACTGAGATGCCCTTGAGTTTGGTGTCCATCTGGATAGCGGTGATACCATTACTCGTACCTGTGAGCTTAAAATCCATATCCCCGATAAAATCTTCTGTCCCCTTGATGTCCGTGAGGATAACTTGCTGATCGTCGTTGCTCATCATACCCATAGCGATACCAGATACTGGTGCACGCATCGGTACTCATCCGGACAGCATTGCGAGCGTAGAGCCACATACTGATGCCATAGAGGTAGATCCTCCAGAGCCTAGTACTTCACTCACTAGTCTGATCGTATAAGGGAACTCATCCTTGCCTGGGATCATCGGGAGAAGTGCTTTTTCTGCTAGTCTTCCGTGACCTGTCTCACGTCTGTTGGTACCTCTGATCATCCTTGCTTCGTTATTGCCAAACGGTGGCATCTTGTAGTGATGGATAAATCTTTTTTCTTCGTCATGGTACTCCATATTGTCTAGGAGTTGTGCATCGCTCGGTCCTCATAGTGTGAGAAATGACAATACTTGCGTATCTCATCTCCAAAAGAATCCTGTTCCATGTGCTCTAGGTATTGCATTTACTTCGCAGTATATCTGTCTGATTTGTTCTGCTGATCTGCCATCTACTCTCACTCATGTGCTGAGAAAATGTGTCCTAAGGAAATCCTTCACAAGTGCAAAGAAGCATCCCTTGACCTTGGAGCTGGTCCATGCTGAGTCTGCATCTGCGACCTCGTCTGCTAGAGCAGTAGCGAGCTCGTCTTGCAGCTCATCATATGTCGCATCAAATTGTTTTTTGTCTTCCCCCACTTCTTGGAGCTTCGCCAGCTTGTCTCACATAATTCCCTTTGCTTGATCAAACATCTCGGGAGTATAGATATTTTTGGTTGGTGTTTGTGGTGTGATAGTCAACAAATCCAAAAATGCTGACTGGATATCGCAGATCTCGTCGATCACGGTTTGACCGATTTTCATCGCTTGTTTGAGTATCTCGGGATCACATTCGTTGGCACCTGCTTCGATCATATTGATACTACCTTTCTTGCCAGCGAGGTGGAGATCTAGGATGGCGTTTTTGGCTTGGCTATCAGTCATATGGGTGATATACTCACCATCTACATATCCGATCCTACACGCACCCACTGGTCACTCAAACGGTATCCCCGCCATCAGCAATGCTGCAGATGATCAGATGATACTGAGCTCTCCAGGAGAGATCTCTCCATCTAGAGAGAGCGGTGATATAGTGATCACGGTATCATTGACCATCCCTTTGGGAAACATTGGCCTGAGTGGTCTGTCTGTGAGTCTACAGTATAGCACTGCTTCATCAGACGGTCTTCATTCTCTTTTGTTGAATCTACCGCCACCGATCTTGCCAGCAGCATACCATGACTCACGAAAATCAATCGCCAATGGCATAAAATCTCTGTCACTGTCAGGGTCTTTTTCCATAATTGCAGTGACAAGCAGTGATGTCTCTCAGAAGGTAATTGTCACAGCTCACTCTGAGTGAGGAGCAAACTTCCCAGCAGAAAAATGAATGTCTTTGCCTTGTCGTGAGGCAGAATGGGTAATTTCGTTAAATTCTTTTTTGGTAATCATAAGAATAGAATAAGGAGTAAAGAATAAGGAAACAAGAATTTTAACTTTCATCATCAATCGTCATTCAGAGCTGGATGAGCTCTCGTAAGCGGAGCGAACGATGAGCGATTGCAGCGTGGAATCTCGTGAAGTTGTAAGCGAGACCAATAAATATCAAGAGGTAAATTTGAAGCCTCTCGAGATCCTTCGACTAGCATCCTACGCTACGCTTCAGATCCTGCTCAGGATGACGAATTGTTTTATCTTGTTTGTTTTTGTCCAAACGCATGACTGGAGAAATGAGAGATGAGAATATTACTAAATTGATTGCAATATACTCATCTCTCAACTCTTCCCAGATCGCTTGGACACATACAATCTATCTATTTTTGTACAAAAAAAAAGCGGGAATAAATCCCGCTTAATACAATAAATGTGGTTTGTGATATGGTCTAGTCGATTCTTCTAAATCTGTACATCATATATACCACCATAGAAAATATCAATAGTCAAATGAGTAGGTCAGTAGTAGGTCATACTTTTGGTGCATTGGTTACTACTGGTTGATCATTTTGTGTTGGGCTTTGTGCTTCTGTTACTTTGATGGTTTGTACATGTTCTTTGCCCACATAGCCATTTTTTGTGTCTTTTGCTTTGAGCTTCAAGAAGTAGTTTCCAGACTTATCAACATTGAAAGAGAACTTCCCGGCAACAAATTTTGGAGTACCAAGATTGGTATAACTTGATTCTCACTGATGCCTAAGACTTACTTCTACTTTGTCTACACCTTCTATGGGCTTGCTGTCCCAGGTGAGTGCTACGTTATTGTTAGTTGCTGTATATGCCACAGCATTAAATACTTTGTCAGTAGGTTTTGGTCCTGTAGGTGCCGCAGGAGCAGGAGCTGCAGCTCATGTTTTTGCGTCAGCATTTGCTGGTGGAGTTGCAGGTTTTGGTGCTGGAGGTGGCGCTGTAGATGCAGTAGTAAACGACGTCTCATCAGTGATCATAGTAAGCGGCTCATTGGTAGGGTCGGTAGGATGTATTGGAGATACTACCACAAAATATTTAGTTTCTGGTTTTAGCTTGTCCAACATAAGTGTTACTTTGTTTTTGTTGCTCGCTGGTTTTGCAGTGACCACTACATCCTTGATGAGGTTTGTTTTTTGGGTAGCTAGCGTTTTTTCCGAAAAATAAATTCTATATTTTTCTACATCTTTACCGTCATAGGTTGCTTTTGTGGTTACAAATTCCACGCTTGTTTCCTTGATGTTTTGTGGCTGGATCGTGATCTTGTCTTCTACATATGCCCACTTGTCATCATCTATTTGATCCAGTATTTCTTCTGCAGAGTCATGATCTTCGTCTTCGTCTTTTGGTGTGTCAGCATCAGGAGTAGGATCTGGAGCAGGTGCTTCGAGCTCATCATCAGTCTCACCCAATATATCGTTCAAAAAACTATCTATCTCATCTATCTCATCACCTGCATTGACTGCAAATGTAAGTGAAGACAATGATATTCAGAGTATGAGTGAAATGAAAAGACTGATAGTTTTGGGTAACAAAGACATAGTGGAAGACATAGTAGCTAGATAGGTAATAAGAATAAAAAATCGTTTGGATGTCAGTAGTGTAGGAATATGTGAGAACTTTGCAAATTTTGATTGTTTTTGAAACAATCTTTTGTATAGTACGTGAGTGGCTGTATATAGGTGATTTGAGCTATTTTTGTTTATTTTATCTAGATATTTTTTACTTTACAGTGCAAGTAATTAGTTGAGACACTCTTTACATCTTTGTTTATTATATACCATATATCCTATGCATATTGTATCAGAATTTCAGACAGCGTGTGATAAAGTTATCGAGCACTTGGAGACGACATTTAAGCATCTGCAGCTAGGGAGAGCGTCTACAGGCCTAGTGGAGGAGATTCATGTACACGTGGCTAGCCGAGGTATGGACCAAAAACTCAACCAAGTCGCAAATATCGGTATCATAGATCCACAGACACTCAAGATAGAGTCTCGAGACAAGGCAGTGCTCGCTGATATAGAAAAAGCCGTCTACGATGCAGATATAGGTCTTACTCCCCAAAACCAATGAGACTATCTCCTCATCAAAGTGCCACCACTCACCACCGAACGCAGAAAAGACCTCACCAAGGTCGTGGCGAGAGATGGTGAAGATGCCAAGATCGCAGTGCGCAACAAAAGACAAGACGCACGCAAGCATGCGGAAGTTCAATTTAAGGCTGAAGAGATCTCAGAAAACACCAGACATAGTATAGAAAACCAAGTAGATGAGATATCTACAAAAATCAATGACCAAATCGATGCGATGGTCAAAGGGAAGTCAGAGGAGGTGATGAAGGTGTAGATCAGGAGTGGGGAAAAAAGATTTAAGACTTAAGAGAAAGAAAACAGTCATTTGTATGGATGACTGTTTTTTTTGTTCAAAAAAAAGCTTTCATTGAAAATACAACAAACTTCACTATATAGTACAGGTTTAAAAATAAGTGACCATATATGCATCCTACTACTAATTTTCAACTTCTTACTTTCTACGCATTTGTTGATATAGCTGATCCACAGGATCAGGTGCTTTTGCACAAGCAGTTTTGTGCTGATATCGGGATGATGGGGAGAGTGTATATAGGGGAGGAGGGTATCAGCTCTACCGTCACTGGCAACACATGACAGATTATGGCATACAAAATGTTTTTGGCCAATAATCCATATTTCAAGGATATACCTGATATAGACATCAAGGCGACAGAAGTAGACGGACATCAGTTTGATAAGATGATCGTGAGGTATCGCAAGGAGATCGTTGCACTAGGCAAGACAGTGACTGCTGATGAGGTGCGTGATGCAGACAAACAAATCACTATAGATGAGATGAAAAGAATCATCGACGAATGAGACAAAGATCGAGAGATACTAGATATGCGCAATGACTATGAGCGACAGCTTGGTCATTTCAAATGAGCTATCCCAGCCGGGACGACTAATTTTCGTGAGGTGCAAGATCTGGTGACCAAGTACAAAGAAAAACTAAAAGACAAAAAAGTGGTGATGTATTGCACGTGAGGTATCAGATGCGAAAAGCTTTCTGTATTGCTTACTCAGGAGTGAGTAGACAACTTCTACGCTCTGGATGGTGGAGTGGTCAAATACACCAATGTGCACAACGATGGCAATCGAGAGGGGAATTTGTATACGTTTGATGGGCGTGTGAGCTGTCCTATCGGGGATGAGCAGACACATACTACCATAGCACACTGTATCTATACAGATGTGCCGACCGACAATTGCGAAAACTGTCGCTATAGCCCATGCAATGCTCGTATCATCGCAGATCGCAAGGCATATCGCAAACACTACGGTCTATGTAGTGCTGAGTGTAGAGACAAGGCAAAACAAGATCTCCTGATCAAAAATGTCGATCGAGATCCTGTTAATTTTAAATCACTTCGTGGTCTGATGACTTCAGATCCAACTCAAAAAGAATCTATCAAAAATAATATATCCAAATTGATCGACAAGAAAACTTTACATGCCGAGTTTAGACATAAGGAGAGTCAAAAAGAGTGAGTATTGTATGAATGGTAAAGAGGAAAAAAGAAAAAGGAGTAAGGAAGAAGGAATTTTAATTTCCAGTATATTATATGAAGAAGAGAGGGGATTATAAAAAATTGATAGCTCGACAAGTTGCCATGGATTTGGTGGATTTAATTTATACTCTCACTAAGAAGTATCCCAAAGAAGAGCAGTTTGGTCTTACATCACAGATTAGAAGAGCTGCGAGTTCTATAGCATTAAATATCGCTGAATGAAATTGAAGAAACAGCAATAAAGATTATTCTCATTTTTTGAATATAGCATTTACCTCAACACTTGAAGTGGAGTCAGCAGCAATCATATCACTACGCCAGTGATATCTTGTAGAACAAGAATTGAGGCAGATAGAAGAGTTTGTAGACAGAATTAAGAAACTCATATATGGATTAGACAATTCCTTGCACTAGATTCCTTTTTCTTTTTTCCTTATTCTTTACTCCTATTTATACTATGAAAAACAATGACAATCTCGTAATACAGATCGCTGTGGCTATGATTATCATAGCATTGCTAGGTATAGTGATGATCAGAGCTACCCAATGAAAAACTATTGATCCCTTGCCAAAATCAAACGTACAGCCCATAGCTGTCAAGGTACAGCAGTGAGCGGTATGAGATAATACATTTGTGAATGCAGATCAGATAGCTGATGGCACTCAGCAGGTAGAGCCAAATGTCATCCCTAGACTGGTCGAAAACGTCAATTCTGATGAGACCAATCTCGTCAAGTCGTATTTTGCTGGTATGCAGGCACAAAACTATACCCAGGCCTGCGCTGCTATCTCGCCTGACAAGTGTAGAGCCACCAATCCAGGCTCAGTAGAGCTGTTTGCCAAAGAACACCAAAAACTAAAAAACGGCTACGAGTACGTCAATATCAAGGATCTCGGCTTCAAGAGCCCAAGCGGCAAGAGTGTAGTCTGCGTCAAATACTCATATAGATACAAAGAAGACGCCGACCCAAGACTCGTGTCTGAAGTGATGAGTTTTTACCTAGATATCGTATGATGAGATCTCAAGATCACCGATCGCGTCTGCGAAAAGAAATATAAAGAATGATCTGGCAATAGACCGTGTCCAGTAGAACCAAATGCGAGGTATTGTGTGGGTAATGTGAAGTAGAGTATCGAGAGTACTGCTTATTAAAATGTGTTTAGGATTTCATGTTTTCAGATTTTTGCCTCAGAGGAAAAAGTGTATACAACAACTCTCACGTATACAAACCCTCCGACCTCTCTTCCTACGTCGTCGAGCCCACCTCCCTTATCAGGGAGGCACACGTCAGAGTCTATTCAAAACGCGTTGTCCCCTGATAAGGGGAAGGGTCCCTTTAGGGTAGGGGTTTGTTAATCATCTTGAACATCAAAACTACCATCATCTCGATCTTCGTCTTCATCTGTCTCTGCATCATACATTTCGTCTCGCATGAGATTATTAAACATTTCTTCACATATTTCTGTTTGATTGAGAGGTAGTCGTCATCTCTCTCTTTTTCGATTTAATGTATTGATCAAATTGTAGTTAATGTCTTCTATTTCAAATTTCAAATCCTTTCTAGAACTATGAAAAGGTGTCTTATTTTTTGCACATATCTTACGTATTTCTCGCACCGCTTCCTCTCGTTCCAAAAATATTTTTTGAGCAAGATCTTCACTGTCATTGTATTGTTTGTCTAGATACTTCATACCATATATAGCTAGATAAAACACTATGCTTCATCTTGTTTTACAAAAACTTCACCTTGTCTATCTCTGTCATCACTCTCGCAGTATGGGTGAGTGCGACGATGATTTTTTGGTAGTGGATGATGTCGTCGTAGCTGAGTGTTTTGCCTTTACGATCTTTGAGTCGTTTTTGTGCTGGCTGGTAGCCACCGATATAAAACTCCCACGCCACCAACGGTATATGGTCAAAATACTGTTCATCGTGGATATATATTCTCCCTGTCTCTCATCACTCATTCAGTACTCGTGACTTGTTGCCGACTCTGGTGACGGTATTGTCACCATCACCCATATATCATAGACCCAACTCAGAAATATCGCTCATCTCGATCGTCTCCATCAGATGATATCATCTCAACTCACGACCATATGCCACGAGCTGCCAAAACATATCCAACTTGTCAGTAAACGGAATCCTAGGAAAATCAATCTTGAGAAACTCCTTGTATGTCTCGCGGTAGCTAGGTGAGTGGAGCACAGCATATATATAGTCAAATATATCCTCAGGTCAGATTCTAGACCCCTCTGCCTTCGGCATCTCCCCTCCGAGGGGAGAACTAGTAGCATATGTGGACGCATCTATACGTGTAGCCCCCTCGGAGGGGGTTTGGGGGTCTTTCCCACTCCCATCCTCGACCCACTCAGCTCAGAGCTTCTCTAGCACTGGTCACAGTATGTCCATATCTAGGTTTGCTGTACGCTGACCATCACTCATGAGGGTGTCTTCGTCGGGATAGAGGTATAGAGGACATAGGGTTCATCCTCACAGATTAGATATTATATTTCGATCACTTATTATTGACGTGCAAAAAACATGATAAAATTTACGTCAATATGTTTGTCTTTGAATTATTAATCAGACATTTTCCTTAGAGTAATGATTAGTTACTTTCTTACTTGTTCTCGCCACGAATTGATCGTTGTATATTAACTTCCTGAAATCAAATGCTCTGTAGTGATAAGAAACTATATTGTTTGCTATATCGTTATAGTTGTTTTCTTTTCTAGCTTTTTTTGCATCCCATCTATCGTTATTTTTTTCCTTAATTCAGAGTAGATTACATATATTTTCGACACTGTTCGTTGGGTCAAAAAAAGTTATCAACTTATTCTTCAACTCATCGGAGTTAAGTCAAACTACAAATCCATCATTCTTAGTTAGCGGTCAGTTTCATGAGACATTGAAAATATTATTTATGGAACTTAACTTGTCTCGATTGCTGCTCTTTAGTGGAATAGAGAAATTGAATTTTGGAGACTTAACATTAATTTTTTCTCGATTTATATCTTCGAATTTGTTATTAATTAGAAAGTGATACTTATAATCTCTTATTCAAAATACATCATAATAGTAAAATCATTTCTTTGTTCACTTATTTTTAATTCAAAAAATAATAGCGACTCATGTCTTTATATCAAAAACGTTCTCATCTTTTCATCAATCAGGAGTAGTTTCTTTTTTATCGGAGTTTCAATGTAGGTTTAAGATATAGATTTTATCAAAAGTTTTCAATAAATGCTGCCTCATAGTTCTATGAACAATTCAATCAAGGTATGTTGAACTTGATATATATGCTAATATTCACTCATTGTTTTTTTCAATAAACTGCTCGGCATATCTAATGAATTTCACATAATCATTTGATAAAGGCTTGATATTAGACTCATTCTTTAAATTTTCCTTATATGGATCGATTAGATCCAAAATAAACTTGGATTTATTTATTGAATTTTCTCTATATGGCGGATTGCCCATCACCACCATCACTGGCTGTTCATTTTTTACTTTACTTGCGTGCTCAGACTCCTTGGCTAGCTGTGTCGCAAACAATGACCCCAGCTGACCATGTGGCTCTTCTAGTGAGTTGGTGAGGTAGATATTGAATCTCTCGTCATCTCCTGTCCATCAGGTATCTCATAGCGTGATACCGAGCTTGAGATGAGCCATCGTATAGCTCGCCATCAGTATCTCAAATCACCATATACGAGGGAGGAGGTCGTTGCTGACATATCAGCTCCAGATACCTGACTGATTGGCAAAGTATGTCTGGTGGATGTATTTGATCGTCTCGTCCAAAAAAGTCCCAGTCCCTGTCGCTGGGTCGAGCACCTGGACGCGATGTACCGATTTTTTGATTTTTTTGCCTTGTTCTGTGAACGTATGCTCGATCTTACTGGTATCAGCGAGTCACTGCGACAGGCCAAACTCCGTCTGGAGTAGATGGTCCACGCCACGCACGATAAACTTGACCACTGGCTCTGGGGTATAATACACGCCACGCTTTTTTCTCATGGCGGCATCATACTCTCAGAGAAATGTCTCATAAAAATGTATAATCGGGTCATCTCTCCCTGTCTCGGCATTGTATGAGGTGAGTAGTTCTTCTACATTGCAATGCAAAAATATCGCCACGAGGTCGTCCACGATATGAGCCACACGATCATCAAACGTATCATCGGATGACATCTGCTTGAACAATCGACGTATAAACGGGGTGGATTTGGGGATGAGTCTCTCTGCTTCGGCACGAGAAAACGTCTGCAGTGTAGGGTCGTGGAGCCTAGCAGTAAACAGTCCATATGCAATCGTCTGCGCATACATATCAGCAAACTGATCGGTCGTGAGATCGTGTACGAGATAGTCTTTGAATGTAGTGTATTGGTGTGTGAGGTTGCTCTCCGTCTCTTCATTGGCAAATATGGTCTGGATGGCATACTTGATGAGTTGGGCTTTTTGGGCCATAGCGCGGGCGAGTTTTTCGCTACTAGTGATGGTCTGTCACTGATGAGCGAGGAAATCTTGCAGGAGATGTTCGAGCTTGGAGATATTGTCCGCAAACAGGTCTGAACTATGTCGTGTGATAGCTGATCTAGTCGCTGTCCCCAGAGACACAGAGTCCACCATTTTCCCATTGCGATAAAAATTGAACGTCAGATTGTTGGTATACACAAAATTATCAAATGCCTTGAGATAGCGACCCAGCTGATCTTTGTTTTTGTTTTCACTTAGATCGACATAGAGATCTTTTGCTTCGATCCGTCAGATATTGATAGTAGGGTTGTCCCTATCCTTGATAGTAAAATCAGGCATACCTACTCAGGTGATACGTTGAGATTCGTTGAGTGCACTGATACTAGGATTTAGCTCCTCCAGCAGTGATTCCAATGCCTTACGAAAACTATGCTCAGTACTTTGCCCAGTATCAAACTTTGCCTGAATCTGAGCTATATAGGAGTGGATGAGTTGAGACATATGGGAGGTATTGTTGATATAAAACTTTCAGTTACTGTAATATCGAAAACGGGTCGGAATAATAGTTGAGAACCAGTTTTTGAGCTTTGTTTAAGAGGGCCTTTATTGGCTAAATAGAACCGTTTTCGATTCATTACAGCGCTAATGTATTGTTTGTTTATTGAGACGAGCTCCAAAAGTAAGTATGTAAGCTAGATTTAAATCAATCCTTTGTCTGACTGATAATCAATACATTAGTATCATTAGTGTCCAAAAACACTTGCATTTTTTACATCTTTTCCGTACTATAAGAATTGTATTACGACGAAGGGAGACTCCGAAGCGTGTAGGTGCGTTAGGCCGTCCCCTTTTTGTTTTGTTTCATGTTTTCCTTCTTCTTTGATTTTCCTTTGTGTGGCTGGCGTATATATTCTATTTTTTTCTTGATGTCAGGCACGCTGAGTGTGATAGAATACCTATCTTGTAGTTGTCTATATAGTGATGAGTACATTTTATTTGGAAACAATATTTTCTTAAATCTTCATTTTTCAATCAAATATTTGACTGGTTTGATATAGTCTCCATCTCCTGTGACCAGTACGATATGGTCAAACTCTTCTTCCTCACAGACACTTCTCATCATCTCAAAACATATATCCACATCTACATTTCATTTTTTCTTTCCCTTCATATTGGATGAGTGCTCTCTAAATATTAGGATAAATCACGCTTTTTGGAGAGCGGTGTATAGTTCGTTTTCCCCATCATCCAAATATCACAAAAAGTAATATGCTTCTTGCACCTTAAACTTGTCCTTGAGGTATATCCTAAACTTGCGAAAATCTAACTGCCATCCAGCAGAACTCGTCCCGAGATGGAGATTTTGACCATCTATATATGCTATATTGTACTCTCTGTTTGTCTTGCTGTGAACTTTTTTCATTAGGCTAGCTTATCTATAAAGAGTATGCCATCTAGATGATCCATCTCATGCAATATCACTCTAGCATTAAATCCTGTGGCCTTGTGGATATGCGTCTCGCCATCTACTCATAGATATTGTATGGTGATCTTGTGCGGTCTAGCGACGTCTCATTTGAGTCCTGGTAGTGATAGACAGGCTTCATTATCTATCTTGAGAGTTTCTGACGCAGCTAGTATTTTTGGATTTATGATTACAAACTCATCCAGCAGCTCCCATTTTGTATTACCATCAGCATCTTTGTTGCTCAGATCTCGCTGAGTGATGGCTGCCATACGATGATTTATCCCGATCTGAGGAGCGGCGAGTCAGACTCACTCGTAGTCTCGCATCAGCTGTTGTATATCAGCCGCAAATTGCTTGATCTCTGATGTGACCTTGGATACAGGATCGCACACGACTCTCAAGATCTCCTGATCTTTGCCAGTCACGAGAGGGTATTTTTTTTGTAGATCATTTTTCCCAAACAGTTTCATAGGTGTATAACAAACAAATACTATCAATATATCACTAATACTACAAAAATACAGTCAAAATCGTATGAATTACTGCAAACTAATGCCTATCATATTAGGTGTAAGTTAGACTTGCATCGTTAGATATTATTTCTATATTCATCCTTGCTTCGTGCAAAAATGCATGTAATCTACAGAGTGTGTTTATATAAAACATCCTTACGGAGAGATGGCAGATAATTGCTTCCAACAGAACGAAGTGATGTGTTGGAAGTAATATAAGCGGAGGAGCAACAATCTAAGAAGTTAAAAAAACAAAACTAGAAATATAAAAAAATACTTACGTACGGAGATGGCAGAGACGCTAGAGTCCTCATGAAGATCGAACGAAGTGAAGTTCTGAATGATGGACGAAAGCAGAGCGATGGTAACAATATGACTTAAATAGAAATATAAAACACAAGGTTACAATAGTCCGTCAATACGGAGAGATGGCAGAGACGCTAGAGTCCCAGATCAGACAGAGCATAGCGATGGACTGATATGAGGACGAAAGCAGAGCGATGGCAACAACAAAAACGAAAATAGTAAAAATAAAATAGACATATAAAAAATCCGTACATCTGGAGAGATGGCAGAGCGGTTGAATGCACCAGTCTTGAAAACTGACACACCTTCACGGGTGTCGAGGGTTCGAATCCCTCTCTCTCCGAATTATTACTTTTGAAAAGAAGGGAACATTTCTAAAAATAAAAACACCCAGTAAAAAAAAAGGATGAGAAGTTTATGTCCTGTGGGTAAATCCCTCTCTCTCCGAATTAATCAACCTTACTTACATCAAAAAAATATTGATCTCAAGACCTAAAATATAGTATTGCATCTTCGAGCACCACGATATGTGGTTATCCGATTATTGGTTGGATTGCGTGAGTGTCCCTCACTCGATGATAGCGATTTATTTTTGTTGATTATATGACTACATTCAATTTTTCTCCTCTCGAGTCACCCAAAAAATGACTCAAGAAGTTGCTGTCAAAACGTCGTGTAGTAAATTTCTTTAGAAAATGATACGTTTCAGCACTTGTTGAGCTAAAATCATCATTTTCTCAACTTATTGCATACACAAAAAAACTAAGCTCACCTCTGATCTCATACACCCAAAAACAATCAACTCAATGAGCTTGATTTAGATTTTCTTGGGAAAAGATTTGAAACTACACTGCATTGTTTTTGATGTGAGTGGTAGTGGTGCAGCCTAGCTTATTTCAACTCCAATGATCTACAAGTATACCAGCAGGTGCTGTATACGCGCAGCTCAAACAAAGCAATATAGATGAAAGTGGATGAGAGTTTCAGCTAGAGATGTTGGTGTGATGAGCAAATAGTGATGGCACCATAGTATACGTAGTAGGAGAATGAGACACTCTCTCGCAGATAGCAAAAAACTTTGGTCTCACGACGAGTTCACTTAGATCTGCAAACAATATTTCTGATGCAGATAGCTTATTCAAAGGTCAAAAACTGACTATTGATTTTAGTCAGGAGCAGGTGATTTTTGAGGTAGAGGCAAGCTCCACTATAGCCGATTTTGCTACAGAGTATGATCTTGATCTGGAAGATCTGATGACGCTAAATTATTTTGAATCAGGAGATGATGTGTTGGAGATGTGACAGCAACTATTTTTGGATCTTACCAGAGAGGAGGCTGAAGTCAAAAAACTCCGACAACAACCAGTGTATGTAAAACCAGAATGACTTATCGAAGAGTTGCCAGAAGATCTTGAGTCTACTACAGATACACCTAGCACTGTGATTGAGTGAGATATATCAGCAAGCAGTATCATAGACACATTGGAGCCTGTAGAGCCTGAGTCGTTGGAGTGAGATGAGCTAGTACCTACACAGGTGCAGCAGCGTATTATCACTTCAGAGCAGACCACCAATCAATTGGAACAACAAAAACTCGATGTAGAAAAAGCAATC
>CALHCH010000032.1 GCA_937930555.1 Candidatus Absconditabacterales bacterium
ACAACTGGTATCTAGAAACATACACAAAAGCTGATTTGTCAGCTTGGATTCCATGGATTCATAAACCATTAAATGATTTTTATAGAGACAAAGAAAGAAAGTCATATACCCATAATGGTCATCCATGCATCAAGCCTATGTTTCTACATGCAATCAAAATGTTTGGTGGTGATCTACCAAAAATTATGAAAAGTGCTTATATAGTTGAACTTGAATAGATTTATACATTATACAGCACACAGAAGGAAGATGAATCGCATCCTCCTTCTTTTTTTATTGAAACAAAACATGTGACAAAAAAACCGTCTAGAACTCTCTAGACGATTTTTGGGTATTTTTGTATTGTGATATATAGTACACTACTGTACAGATCATGTCTGTGGCAAGATTGCTGGTACATTTTCTAGTACCACAGCTGGTGCAGCATTAAATAGACTCTCCTGTGTCTGTACGATAGTATTCTTTTTGTCTACAATCGTCTCCACTACCGTGAGATCTGATGCAGAGAATACTGGTGCAGGTTCGGATTCTTGTACGATAGGAGCAAACGGTATAGTAGATCATCCAGAGTTGGTATTTGATCTATTGGATCTAGATGAACCTCTAGAGCCGCCTGTACCTCAACCAGAGCTACTAGATCCTCCTGTGGTGTCTCAAGTAGTGTCACCAGTAGGTTGTTCGATCGCAATCGCAAAGTCTATGATCGCGATATCACTATCGTCTTCATCATCTGAGCCATCTCCATCTGTTTGGTTGTCTGCTCAGTATACATCGTTGGTCTGATCAGCATCAGGATCAGAGTCGATATCAGTAGTGTTGTATAGCTCACTATCATCATCAGAGATCTCAGCTGTATTGGTGATAGGCGCTACGATACTAGAGATGCTATAGGTAATCTCTACTGTAGCACTCTCACCTGGTAGTAGCGGTCCTGGTATAGTAGTAGTCGCTACATCTCCAGACTGAGTCCAATCAGGATCAGAGAACACAAGTCCTGCTGGAGTATAATCCGTTACCTCAATACTTGCTGCTGGGAGTGTCCCTTGATTGATCACTGTGATAGCAAATGTCACAAGCGATCAAAGATCATATGGTCACTCAGTCAGCAATGTCTTGGTCAGTGCGAGATCATAGATCTGCCCTATCATCACATTGTGTGAGTCAGCATCATCTTCGATATCTCCATCAACCAATCCAAAGTCATTGTCTATACTGTCTTCTCAAGCATCTAGAGTGATGTCTCAGATTGTTGTCAATCCTGGGATACCTCATTCGCTACCTGCTGCAGAGCTATCTGATACATAGTCAGTATTGTTGGTGTATCATACAGTATAGGTGTCTGCTGGCAGATTAGGGAATTTATAGGTACCATCTGCATCTGTTACTGTTTGAGCAACAATGT
Organism: Candidatus Absconditabacterales bacterium; assembly: GCA_937930555.1. Lineage (GTDB taxonomy): Bacteria > Patescibacteriota > Gracilibacteria > Absconditabacterales > Absconditicoccaceae > JAHDCT01. Next base: position 1,403 of record CALHCH010000032.1, read on the forward strand.
TTCCGTCTGCATCAAACAAGAATACTGGGATGCCTGCTAGTCATTGGTCTCCATCGTATGCATCATCGTTTTCGTCATCCAAGAAGATGGTACCTGCTAGATTTGCTAGCTCTTCACCTGTATCTATCAGTCCAAAATCATTGTCTACACTATCTTCTCCTGATGCTAGTGAGATATCACCGATCATCATCAGACCAGCGTCTCATCATTCACTACCTGCTGCAGAGCTATCTGGTGAGTAGCTAGTGGTGTTGGAGTATCATACTGAGTAATCACCTGGCACGAGATCGCTAAATTCATAATTACCATCTGCATCTGTTACTGTTTGAGCAACGATGTTTCCATCTGCATCAAACAAGAATACTGGAATGCCTGCTAGTCATTGGTCTCCATCGTATGCGTCATCGTTTTCGTCATCCAAGAAGATGGTACCTGCTAGATTTGCTAGCTCTCCATCATTCCCAAATTCATCATCTGGATCACTATCTACATCACTTTCTGGTTGCCCAAATTCATCGATATACGTTTCTGAATCATCATCACTAATCTCAGCATTGTTTCTAAACATAGTGCCTGCAAATGTCGGATCAATAACAAATGTGATATCTACCGTCGCTGACTGCCCTGGTAGGATCGTCCCTGCATAGGTGGTCATTGCTGTATCTCAGACCTGAGTCCACCCTGTATCATCCAATATCAATCCCTGAGTAACATAGTCTGTCACCTCAATACCTGATGCTGGAAGCGTCCCCTGATTGGTCAAAGTGATAGTATATACAAGCGTATCTCCAGGATACACTGGCAGACTGGTAGCAGTAGTATTTAGCGACTTATCCAACGCAAGATCATAGATCTGCGAAAGTGGAAATGTCGCTGGATCCTCATCGTCTTCATCATTGTCATTGTCCTGAGTGTCTGGGATACCATCTCCGTCATCATCCTCATCATCTATATCCAATACACCGTCTCCGTCATCATCCGTATCATAAATATCCAAAATACCATCTCCGTCAGTATCGATATTGCCTCCATTACCATCTGTCTGATCATCGTCACCTCTATTGTCATTGGTAGCATCTGCGTCTGGATCAGAGTCACTATCAGTGATATTGTATAGCTCACTATCGTCATCAGAGATTTCTGAGACATTGGTGATACTGTTGCCATATGCATCCAGATTGATCATATAGGTGATCTCTACTGTTGCTGACTGTCCAGGCAGGATTGGTCCATCGACTACGATCTGTGCATTGCTTCCAGCCAACATCCAATCACTATCATTCAATGTCAATCCTGCTGGTGTATAGTCAGTGATCTGTATGTTTGCAGCAGGGAGCGTTCCTTGATTGTATATAGTATGAGTAAAGGTCACATCATCACCTGGATAGACAGGCAGCTGTGATTCGTCCAATGTCTTGGTCAATGCTAGATCATAGATCTGATCTACATTCAACACCTGTGTGTCATCATCATCGTCATCTTCTCCATCAGATTCGTTGCCTGGGGTAGAGTCTGTGTCGGTCGTCCCATACTGTTCAGCATCATCTTTTGAGATTTCTGCAGTATTGGTAAAAGTATATCCTGTAAAGTTTGGATCGATCGTAAAGGTAATATCTACCTCTACTGACTCACCTGGCAGGATCGGTCCTGCCAATACAGTCACACCATTGGTACCACTTAGTACCCAATCAGCGTCATTGAGTATCAATCCAGTAGGAGTATAATCCGTTACCTCGATATTTGCTGCTGGAAGCGTTCCTTCATTGGTCACAGTGATAGTATACGTAATAGCATCTCCTGGATATACTGGGAAGCTAGTTTCGTTAGTATTTATTGCCTTGTCTAGAGAGAGGTCATAGATCTGACCGATCGTAGCTATTGCAGGATCGCTATCGTCTTCGTCATCTCATGTATCATCAGCATCCAATATCCCATCTCCGTCATCATCATCGTCTAGATCATTGGTGATGCCATCTCCATCGATATCATCGTCTAGATTGTCTGGGATACCATCTCCGTCAGTATCTTGTGTACCACCATCTCCGTCTGTCTGGTTGTCGTCTCACTGAGTATCACCAGGCACTGCATCAGGATCACTATCAGGATCAGCAGTACCATAGGTATCAGCATCATCATCAGAGATCTCTGATATATTGGTAAATGAGTATCCAGTAAAGCTAGGTGATATCGTAAAGGTGATATCTACTTCCTTGGATCATCCTGGCACTATAGGTCCTGGAACAAGATAGGTAGGATTGCCTCAGCTCATTGTCCAAGCCGTATCATTGAGTATCAAACCAGTAGGTGTATAATCTGTAATTGTAACATTGCTCGCGTCTAGAGTTCATTGATTGAATACTTCTATCGTATAGGTGATATCATC
>CALHCH010000033.1 GCA_937930555.1 Candidatus Absconditabacterales bacterium
ACACAGCTCCCAGCATTGTCATTCAAATGATGAACCTGTTTAAATAAAATACATTTTCCTTACTTTAGATTAAGTGAAGATCTTGATTTCTCTTTGCCGATAGATCTCAAGTTGGTGGATAACCCAGGAAAAAGAAAAAGATTTGCCACACATATGAAGCAAAAAATCATTGAGATCGCTACAATCATGAATCGAACTGTAGAGCATCGCAATGATAGAGCAAGAGGAAACAAATATATACGAAACAAAAAATATACTCACCTCGAATATCTACTGAGCTACAAAAGCATATATGGATGAAATGACACTATAAAAATTGAATTGACGTATACACACAAACAGTGTGTACCGTCTGTTCACTTACCTATCCAGCACGTATATCAAGATATGGTTTTTGGGGAAGATCTTTTTCCCAAAACAACCATACAGTGTCTGGATATATCAGAGATGATAGCAGAAAAAACCAGGGCCGCACTCACACGCCAAAAACCTGCGATTAGAGATTTTTATGACTTGCGATATATAACACAAAAGAAATGATATATACTAGAAGACTATATACAACTAATCAATGAAAAATGTGAAGATAGCGATTGGAGATGGACCATAGAATCATTTGTGCCCGACCAGCATCTCCCCAACAAATCTCTTGAATCACTGCCAGTACTCCACAACCAAATACAAAGCGGCCTCACTTCAGTACTCATAGAACATGATGATTTTGATCTAGATCGGATACATACAAAACTAATGCACATAAAAACCGCCTTACTTGCTTCTCAATAGCCGAAAATTTCATATTCAGAAGGATTTTGTAAAAATCTTTTGAAAAAAAATACCCCAGCCGAAGCTGGGGCGATCGGCGATATCGAGACGCCCAACCAGCACGAGGCTGATCAATACAATAAGTATAAGTATTGTATAGTAAATCGGATAAGAATTGAGATCAAGTAAAATCCGATTTACTAAGTAGCATATTGAGTTCTGACTAAATCCTTATGTCTTAAATTATAATCAATATACTATAACTCATCTAGTAGATTATCCTCTTTCCTCACTCCTCTTTCCTCTCTCCCTCTACCCTTCTTCCAACTCCTCTTCTTCCTCACCAAAATACGCATCCCAAAAGTTGTAATAGGTCCCAAACGCACGCACAAACAACTCTACCAACTCTTCATCCTCTAGCGGCTCATCCTCTCACCTGAGTGCCTCTATCTCAAACTGCGTCTCACTCTGCACATCATCCAATCCTGTCTGATACGCTAGTCGTCGTTTGAGGAGTTTTTGATTGAGAGGCGAGATAGACCAGAGCGTCTCATCATCTCGATCTATCACATCATACCTATCCCACACCTGGATTTGTTGGAAGTACCCCAAAAACACCATCACATACAACTGCATCTGCTCACTAGTCATCGCATTGTTGGCTTGCTGCATATACCTGGATCACTCGCAGCATCACCCCTAGCTAGCCTATGTGTCCCCAGCACGATATTGGTATCTCTATCCGCACCATATCACTCATACAGCTCCAACTCCGCCGCATCCTGTCTCGGATCCTGTGCGAGTCGATACGTCACAAATCTCTCTATCACCTTCCCACGTTCCAATCTTTTGGCTGGCTCATAGTCAGGAAACTTAGCCAACAAAAATCTCAGTAACCTCTCGGACTCGTCAGTCTCTCAGATGTCATACCAGCCATTCACCAGCTCCAACAATCTACTTTGTGACAACTCATCGATTTAGTTATCAATTTTTGCTTTTATACTATCTGACAATACAAGTGGTCACCAGATATATTCTTGAGATAGATCTATGTCACAGCAAGCTAGAGTCATACTTCAAGGTGATGCAAGACACTAAATTGATTTAATATTCTTTTCGTTTTTAGACAGAGATTTTTTTGGGGGTTTATTTATACGAAGCGAGCATCTTACTCATCTTCTTTGGAGACCTTCTACATTCTCTTCATTGTCGTATTATACTTCTTCCAATTCTTCATCAGTCTCCTCTGGAGCAAAATACTGATCCCAATAGTTGAAATATCTTCTAAATTGTTGCTGAAATAATTCCTCTATCTCATCTGCCTGGATACTCTCTATACCTCTCAATGCCTCTATCTCAAAAGTGGTCTGACTCAATATCTCAGAATCATCAAGCTGCAAAGCAAGTCGTCGAGACATGAGTTTTTGGTCTAGCTCTGATGGTGAGTTTTCTGTGAGATAGGTGTTTGTGATATAACTGGTCCAATATGAGATCGCTGACTCTTGCTGGAGATATCACAAAAACACAATACGATATAGCTCCAGCTGCTGGATAGTGATATTGCTGGCAAACTCTTGTCACAAACGTAATGCAAGATCAGCATCTCCGTCTTCTAGCGCTCTCACAGCCAAAACAAGTTTGAAATTTGGATCATCTCAGAGAGTCTCATACATCTGTATTTCTGTAAGCTCCATATTTGAGATGTCTCCAGATAACCAATACAGCACATACTTCTCTACCAATTGTTTTCTTTCTAGATTTCTTGCAGGGTTAAAATCAGGAAATTTGGCCAAAATAAATCTCTGAAGTCTCAATGCTTCTTCGGTATCTCATATTTCGTTTCGACTACCAAGAAAACTAAACAAATTATTCGCATTAAATTCATCTATGTGTTGCTGGATATATGATTGGACAAATTGCTTGTGAGTAGGATCGGGGTTTGGATTTTGTCATATTGTTCTGATCATAGTATTTATTGCGGATCTATTTTTTTCTACGTGAGAGAGTGATTCTACTAGATACTCTCGCGCTTGATCATATCTATCTAGAGCACTTAGATTGATAGATCTACTAACATATAGGGTTGATAGTTGAGCTGGGCTTAGTTCAGTTTTTTTGAGGAGATCATCTATAGTGAGTATACTACGAGTGTGATCTCACAGATCTGTATACACACGATGCAAAACACTCGTGAGTTGATAGTCATCTATAGCAAAATACCCAGATCTACTATCTGTACTATCTTGCAATGCCTCAAGTCTGATTTTTGCTGAGTCTAGATCGCCTATATGATACGCAGCACGACCAAAATAATACTGAAAGAGTGGCTCATCAATAGGCTGAGCAGCATCTAGTGTTGTAAATATATCATATGATATTTGATGTTTTTTTTGGAGTCATAGCGCTGCTGCATCGAGCAAATTGGTAAGTCTAGATTGTGAGACATTTTGCTTGACTTGTGATTGAGCTAC
>CALHCH010000034.1 GCA_937930555.1 Candidatus Absconditabacterales bacterium
AAAAACGATCCAGCATGTCATTTCATGATACCGTATTTTTGGAGGATATTGAGCGATGTCACAAACTCTACATCTCATATCCCTACGTCGTTATATGGTGTGTAGGCCTCTTGCTGGACTGGGAGTGTATCGTATATGGCGTATTTTTTGCAGACTCTATCGATGAGGAGTGACATCTCATATCTCTTGAGTTTGTTGTATGGGTAGACTTTGCCTTGGTATCATCTCACGATACCCTCAGCGACCAGACGCACGATCGCCTCATCAAAATCTCCTCCAGGCATATCCACAAACGGTCAGCGGGGAGAGATAGAGTGGAGATATGGTAGTGGATCTATGGTATGCTGAGCATATCACACACCCTGCGCATGCCAATATGGAAAAAAAGGTGCAGTGGGTCTATCTATCTGTAGATGTAGATGATACTGCGTACTATGTCCTGTAGAGCCACATCCTGCTATGATATATCACTGATCTACACGCTGTCCCACACTCACATGCATACTATCCAGATGCTCATACGATACCACGTACCCATCATCCGACCTGATCACAATATGATTTCATTCGTCTTGCGAGACACCATCTCGATGATTGACCTCGATCACCGTCCCTGTAGTCACACTCATGATAGGCGATCACTGTGGCATGATGATATCCAGTCACAGATGGTTCCCCTCTCCCCTGTTTCGATAAAAATACGTACACCTATGCAGCGTAGGACACAGCAACTTGCACAATACCAATCCATCCGATACACTACACTCCTGACTACCTATATGACACGTACCAGCCAGAGACTGCTGTGAGACATAGGTCCCTATCTGCCTCGCATCCACATCACGATAACTATCTACAAAAGTAACCTGCATCACGTCCAGAATATCCCAAAAATCGATCCAATCACTCGTGTCCTGCTGATCGTGATGCTCACGCATGATATCACTATAGTTCGCAAGTGTAAAAAACGGGACTTTCATAGTTGTTCTGGTAAGTGGTAAATTAGTTATTAGTGATTGGTATATGGCTAGCTGATATAGGGACGTCAGCAAACTGCGTCCTATCTAGTTAAATCTAATTTTTCTGCACACGCACATTTACAACCGCCTCACTATTATTTTGAGTAAGTTGTACCATATATCAGGCACTACGAGTAGGTATCGGCGTGGAAAAATCTCGTCCTGCAGTGATATCACCACTCACCTCTAGTATCTCATACTGATCTCCCAGATGAGCAAGTCATCTCGCCTCTCGTGTGGGTGTGAGTGCGAGTATATGCCTCTCTCTATCACCCAACTCTATCTCATATTGATCTGCTAGCTCTAGCATATATTGATGATAGTCAGCAGACACTCAGAGACGATAGCGGATAGAGATATCTCGCTCTCCAGTACTTAATCCAGAGATGTCTACGATATCAGACGGTCACTCATAGTATATACCATCCTCGTTGGAGATCGTGATCCGCTTGGTGACGAAGGTATCGATTTTGTTGTAGCTGGTGTTGGCCTCTCGGACATATAGATGATCATCCTCAAATCTGGTGGTCAGCATATGTCTACGCAGCCATCCCTCCAGTCATCCTCACTGCGATCCGCCAGAGAACGATACATCAGTGAGATAGAGATTTATTTTTCTCTCACGGATGAGTTGTGGGAGCTTGGATACGACGCCTAGGAGGAGCTCTTTTGTATTGTTGGAGATGATACTAGATACCTCATCCACATACAACTCTTTCTTTCAAAACTTGCCAGCTCATCTAATGAGATCTGTCGCTGCATTGGTAAATTGTCGATTTCGTAGTTGTTTTTGGAGTCCTGGGATGAGTTCTGCTATCATATCATCTCTCACAAACACGACTCCTCTCACATTCTCACCTGGATAGACTTTTTCGTATAGTTTTTTGATATGGTTTCCATCTACATAGCTAAATCATGTTTTGTTGGCTCACACAAAATGTATATCACGATGTGGGAGATATTGGAGTAGTCGCTCGGGACCTTGGATAGAGACTCATTGCTGTTCGTAGTCTAGGATATAGCTATCTATCACCTCCAGCTGAGCCACCTTTCACTGCACCATTTTCAACACTCCAAACGATCAAAAAAATCATCCATTAGGTCTAGACTCGGCGGTGTTTTGGAGGATGATGAGATAGGTCTGAGGTGTAGAAAATCCAAGTAACGAGATAATATCATCACTAAACTCCGACCCACTCACGATCAGCTCAAACAAACCTCTATACTCCTGCGGCACACTATCTATCCACTGCCCTCCCTGCGACTGGAGAAACTGTAGCACACTCTCTATCCTCTCATCGGTAGTCCTATCACGATCATTGCTACTATATATCTCTCATAGCTTGACCAGCTGCGATACCGCATTGCCCGCCCCAGGAGCAAATCACTCTCCACTCATAGCGAGTCGATTTCTATACTTGCCCAGCTCGGAGATACTTCACTGCTCATATGCACCCCTAAGCTCAGCTCATCTACTCAGCGTGATCAATACCAATGCCAACACAAACAACAAAAATATCCACAAAATCGTCCGTGGCTTTTGCCATCGTGGGGTCGGGACAGGCGTCTGATAAAATCAAAATCAATTCATGAGGGGAATGGTGATTAGTGATTAGTGATTGGTATATGGTTATTGGTAGTTGATAGAATAATGTAGGGACGTCGGCTTGCCGCGTCCTATCACGGTATATGGTATACCATACAACGTAATCATCGCATACGGTAGAGACGCCCTGCAGGGCGTCTCTACAACGTGTATACTGCCCTAGATGTTCCTCTCTTTTCCAAAGAGGTGGGGGTGATTTTCTCTTCTCTACTCTCTATTCTGTACTCTGTATTCTCTCTTATCTCCTCTCTCTAATATATCCTCTTCTTCACACTCTTGATAAAACTCTCCTTGGAAGCAAGCTCCTTCATCAAAAAATCCACCTTGGAGATATTGGGTATTTGGATATCTAACTGCACACGACGTCGACCATTCTCTTTACTCTCACCGGTCGAAACATTATTGACCGAAAGTTGAAAAAACTCAAATACCTCCAATAATTTTAAGAGATTTCCATGCTCGTTTTTCACTTTCATATCCAGTCATACTGTATATTCTGTCGGTGTTTTGCTTCTCCAATGTGCTTCGTATAGTTTGTCAGCCTTGACGGTATCTAGCGCTACGCAATCTACACAATGCACCTTCATCATCTGTTTGTCCGATTTGGCAATTATTTTTGATTTTTTGCGTGAGCTAGGTTTGCATTCTGGACACAGCACTACGTCTAGTTCCTTGTCTAGATCGATGATCACAGGAGTAGCTGATATTGGGACACTTTTTTTGATAGATTGAAGTGATTTTTTGAGCTTCAGCTTCTCTTTTTCTTCTAGCTCTCTCTCGTCCATCTGATCTTTGTAGACCATCCTGAGGAGCTTGGTCGGTGAGATTTGCTTGTCATATACCTGTCGTAGTGTACTCTCCCATTCCGTAGGATTGAAGTGCTTACTCAATTTGTCATCCTTGGATCACAAGGCAGGAAGATCAAAAGTCTGTAGCCTCTCGGAGATTGAGCTTGTCACCTGTACCAGCATAGCTTCCTTTTCTGTTTGTCTGATATGTCTGGTAAGCTTTGTTTTGGCACTTGGTGTGTGGAGGTATTTTTCTCGTGATTTGGTAGCAGTGATCTTGGTTTTAAATGTCTTGATATCTACGATATCCCCTGTCTGGAGAGTATAATCAATAGGCACAATACGACCGTTGATAAAAGCGTTTTTGAATCTCAATCATATGTCGGTATGTACACGAAACGCAAAATCCAATATAGTACTATGTTCAGGCAATTCTATAATATCACCCTTTGGCGTATACACAAAAATATTTTTTTCTAAGATCTCTACATTGAGATGTTGCTTAAATCATTCTTTGTCCTCTACTGTTTGAAACTCTTGGACAATACCTTGGAGTCTATGTATCCAGTCGGCTTGCTTGTCAGATATGGTAGTGGTCTTGCCTGCCTCAGCATATGCAAAATGCGCCGCTACCCCATACTCAGCGATCTGCTCCATATCATGGGTCCTCACCTGGATCTCTACAGGGAACTCATACATACCCAGTATAGTAGTATGCAGACTTCTATAGCCGTTGGGTTTGGGGAGGGCTATATAGTCCTTCATCTTGGCAAATATCGGCGTATAATGCTTGTGTATTAGTCACAGCATATTGTAACAATCCCCCACATCGTCAGTCAATACGCGAAAAGCGAGGATGTCCATCACCTTGGAGATATCTTTGGTTTGGTATTTTTGGAGTTTTTTGTGGATACGGTAGGGACTCTTGAGCCTACCTTTGACATCTAGATATGGTATGCCTGCCTCCTCAGAGAGGTATTTGAGGCGGTCTATACCGTTGTTTTTGTACTGATCTACGTCACCGTATTTTTTTATCACGTATTCATAGATTCTTTTGTATTCTTTAGGGTCACGATTTTTAAATGCACCGTTTTCTAGATATCATTGATATACATATAGGCCCAGTCTTTTGGCTATTGGGACAAATACCTTTAATGTCTCCTCAGCGATTCTTTTTGCTTTTTCTCTTTTGGGATGATAGTGGAGCGTCTGGATATTGTGGACACGATCTGCGAGCTTGATAAAAATCACCCTCAAGTCCTTGGCCATAGCGAGAAAGGTTTTTTTTAATGTTTCCAACTGCCTCTCTTCTCAGCCAAATCTCACTTTGGAGACCTTGACCAGTCACTCACACAGCTCTGCTACCTCAGGCCCAAACAGGTTCTCTAC
>CALHCH010000035.1 GCA_937930555.1 Candidatus Absconditabacterales bacterium
TCTTTATTTTGCGTCTTGCGATCATAGCATACAGATACATTTTTTTTGATATATACGTGAGCTTATTTTTTTTGTAGTATTTGACTCAGCAAGATAAATACAACTTTTACTTGACATTGATCTTATTATTCATAATAAGAACTAAAATATTTTATTTTTTACATATGATATATGAAGTCATTGCTGATCAAAAAACTATCCTTTTGAACAACGTTATGATTTATTGCTTACATTTTGTTGTGATTTGTTACACAGCTCTCTGCACAAGATATACCACAAAACAGATGAATCAATCATTGTGGTGATGGAGTATTGCGTGCTGATCTTGGTGAGCAGTGTGATGATGGCAACTATCTCAATGGAGATGGATGTAGTAGTAATTGTGAAGATGAAACGATGGTAAAATCTAATACATCTCTCCAAGAAAAAGTCCTACCTAAATCCATTAATCAGACCACAACATATAAAGTGTTTGTGATGTGACAACCTGAGCCCAAGTATATCACGACTACAATGACAGCTAGAGAGGTATGTGATGCGTGAGCAGAAAACGGTGCTGTATGCGAACCTGGATATGGCGGTAAGTGCACTTATTGTACCGAAACATGTGATCTAGTGACTATAGTATGATCAGTATGTGGAGATGGAAGAGTTGATTTTGAGTTTGAGCAATGTGATGATGGCAATACAGTCAATGATGATTGATGTTCTACGGTGTGCAAAAAAGAAAACAGAGTGGTAGTAAATGTAGAATCTCCTCAGGTGGTACAAGGTGAGCCACTCGCGCTACCTCAGCCAGTGATACAGGTACAAGTAGTAGAATGAGTCAAAAAACCTTTACCAGCTCCTACACAGATTCAAACACCACCAGCTCCTACCAAGACTGTGCAAATAATAGAATGAGTCAAAAAGCCTTTACCAGCTCCTACCCAAGTTGTTGCACCAGTAGTGGTAGAGCAAATTGTAGATATAACTCCTCCTGCACAAACAGTGCAAGAAACTAAGCAGCCAATGACTATCACACCACTTGTATTGAGTGTACCTACACCTGTGTTGGCGTATTGTGGTGATGGTGTTAGACAGACGTGAGAGCAGTGTGATGATGGCAATCTAACTTCCGGAGATGGTTGTAGTGCTCTATGTCACTTAGAACAAATGAAGAATACACTCTCTCCACAGGTAACTCCTACTAGAGTAGCAACTCGTGATCAGCAAGTATTGAGATCCACTCCTAGCGGAGAATGAATATGATACACACAACCATATCCAGATGGATGACTATCTGAGACGTGATCTTATCTTCCTATTATACATCTTCAGACTATATATCTGTTTTTGAGTGTGATGATATGATGAGTATGAGCACTACTATTTAGAACCAAAGAGATATACTAACACATCCCATACGACCAAAACCAAAAATCACTGTCCTCAAGTGCGCTATGCATGATGGATGGTGATTTTTTTATCACTTTATTTATCTATTTTTTTTGTGTAGTAGGCAATCTATATGTATACAGATAACGTATATAGAAGACTTAACTTGCTGTCTCATAGCTAAAATAGCTTGATATATAAGGTAGCAAGCCACGTGTGAATAGTGTAGTAATTTTAAAAAAATAGATGTAAAAAGGTATTGACTTTATTGTACACAAACTTACAAACGTGTTGTGTAAATTTTATTTATTCTTTATATTATACTATTATGAATAATCTTTGAAAGACTCTTATTGCGCTACTTGCTAGTGGTGTACTAGGACTAAGTATTTCATCGGCGAACTTTTGTGGTGATGGTAATTTCCGTCCAGAATTGTGAGAAGAATGTGATGACTGAAACTATGTAAATGGTGATGGTTGTGATAGTAATTGTTTTTCTGAAGATATGTCTGACGATGACGATGTAGCTACTACAGCTACTACAACAGTACCAGTAAACAACACAAACTGAAGTTCTGTCTTCTTTATGTGAAACAACTCTTGAATGAGTAACGCTACTACATCTAGTGCAAATACTAATGTAGTAACTAACACATCAACAGTTACTACTGCGAACGCTACAATCTCTAATTCTGCTGTACCTGCATCTCTTGCTGAGGCTTGTGATGATGGTGGCAACAATGGTGTTGTGTGTGAACCAGGTTACGGAGGACAGTGTTATTACTGTAGTGATACATGTGAGGTAGTAGCAGTAAAAGGTCCAGAATGTGGTGACGGACGTGTAAATGGTTCTGAATCATGTGATGAAGGAGCAAACAACGGTAGTGTATGTACTCCAGGATACGGAGGAACATGTACATACTGTAACACATCTTGTCAGGTTATGACTGTAAATGGTGCATCTTGTAATGATGGTATCGTAAACGGTGGAGAAGCTTGTGACGAAGGAGCTAACAATGGTAGCGTATGTACTCCAGGATACGGAAGTGCTTGCTCATATTGTAATACTAGCTGTCAGATCGTAAGAGTAGATGGTCAGACGTGTGGTGACGGACTTGTAAACGGTGGAGAAGCTTGTGACGAAGGAGGCAACAACGGTAGCGTATGTACTCCAGGATACGGAGGAACATGTACATACTGTAACGCATCTTGTCAGACTGTTTCAGTTAGCGGAGCTACGTGTGGTGACGGACTTGTAAACGGTGGAGAAGCTTGTGACGAAGGAGGCAACAACGGTAGCGTATGTACTCCAGGATACGGAGGAAGTTGTAACTATTGTAACTCTAGCTGTCAGATAGTATCTGTAGCAGGAGCTACTTGTGGTGACGGACTTGTAAACGGTGGAGAGCAGTGCGACAACGGAGCTAACAACGGTTCTGTATGCACTCCAGGATACGGATCTTCTTGTACATATTGTGATACTTCTTGTAGAGGTGTGACAGTACAAGGTGGTGTATGTGGAGACTGAGTAGCACAATAATACAATAATATCATATATGTACCAACCAATACATATAAGCAATATAAAAAAGTCTCGAGTATCATGCTCGAGACTTTTTTTTCCAAAAAATGATAAAAAAACCATTTTTTTTTGATATCCAAAAACTAGCAGAATAGTCAAAAATTAGCTTGCTATTTTGATCAATAAGAAAATACTGTACAAGTGATTTTTTATTCTTGTTTTAGTTATGAAATACTTATTTAGCCTACTTACTTCAGTGTTTTTGATATCATCATTTGGTTTTGCTGCATATAGTCCTACTGCGATTGATGCACAATTGATTAGCACTTTTTCGGCAAACATCACTCAGATGTACACCAATAATCCATCAAAAGTTGCTGCTATAGCTCCAAAACTTCAAATTATCGTCAATTCATTTGATGAGGATACGAGAGAGCATTATGTGTTAGAGGCGCTGTATATGCATATCACATCGCTGATGATGCCTACTACGATGATTGCTGATACAGTGACAGTGACGGTATCTTCACCTACTGTGGTGACTCCTACTACAACAGCAACAAACACTACTACAGTGACCACAAATACCACTACCACATCACCATCAATACCATCAACAGCATCAACAGTGTCAGATCCGTTGTGAGCTAGACTTGTTGATTTTGTAAACTCACACTATACAAAATGAAATCCTGATGCTCAGTTTAGTCTCATAGAGTTTACTGATTTTCAGTGTCCATTTTGCCAGCAATATCATATCAATGGTACATTAGATAGTGTTTTGCAGCATTATGGTAATTCTGTGAATGTAGCAGTAGCTTATTTCCCACTTACAACTCATCCATTGGCTGCACAAGCATCCAATGCTGTAGAATGTGTAGCTGCACAATGAGGTTCGAGTGCTTTTTATGCTATGAAAAACGAACTATTTAGGGCAGGTAATTTCTTCTTGCAACCTACGAGATCAAACTTGATGAAGGCTTTTGATACTCTCAACTCAGGTAGCTGGGACAAAAGCGCATATGAAGCTTGCGTAGACAACAACACGTATGGTGCTAAAGTCTCTAGTTCTAAGCAGCTAGGTATTGATATTTGAGTGACAGGTACACCTACCAATGTATTTCTCAACAAATCAACTGGTCAATACAAGGTAATACAGTGAGCAATAGGTGTAGATGCATGGATAGATATTATAGCAGAATTGGAACCAACACTATAAGCATGCAAAGCTCAAAAAAGATCAAGATTAATTAAGAAGATTTCAAAAATACCAAAAAATCGCAAGTACTGCTTGCGATTTTTTGGTATTTTTAAGTTGCGTATTAGTATTATTGAGTAGGGTAAAGCGTGTATTGTATATATTTCAATATATCTTTTTTGAGTTGTGCAGATGGATTAGTCGCATCTTTTAGCTGTATAAGTTTGCGAGCTAGACGGTATTCTACTTTGATATTTAGTTCGTTATTGCTTCATATTCTTTTTGAGATTTGCTCGATGAGTCCATCTACCTTGGCTAGCATATCATCGGAGAGTTGATGTACATGTACTTCAGGCATCTTTTCTTGTGCTGCTTGTATAGGCTTATCGGTATTTAATTGAGGTTGTGAGATTTGATGTATATATTCATTGTTGATAATCTGTGGTGGAGTATTTTCTTCTTGTTTGATGATATTAGCTCAAGGCTGAGTATTATTTGTGGATTCTAGATGTAGCTGTGATCAGTTTATTTTTGTGCTTGGATTGGTTGCTATTTTTTTTGGTAGAGTATTTGTGGGTTGCAATGCGATATTTTTTACTTCTCTTTCTAGCGTTGCTTGATTGACTCGTCTTTTGTCATTTACTCATATCTCATAGCATCCATAAGTAGTCAATGTTTTTTTGTTGGTAGTTTGAGCAAGGACACTGGTATCATACATATCAGTTTCAAATGATGCATGTATCACGTAGTCGTATAGATCATATGTGCCCTGTGAGTTTTTTTGGTACAAAAAGATATGATCACCTGGATGAGATATCGGCAGCACCTGAAATGCTGTCTTGTACCTTCCAGGTTCTGATTTTTCGTATGAGCTATGAGCTGCTATGATCATATTACCATTGCCATCTCTAGGATCTTTGCCCCGATAGTGCAACGCTCCATCTTCTAGATATGGATAATGATCAAAGGCTTGACCGCTCATTATTTTTTTGGTATCTTCATTGCTAGTTTTGTCTAGCGGTATGACCAATCCGTGTCTAGGATATACTACATAGCCATTTCTATTTTTGTCTTGAGCAAATGGCAGGATATCCACCCAATAAGACAGATCAGTAATATCCTGAGCTGTATTGGGCTGCAACCAATCTGGATAGGTCATCTCTGCATTATCGTTTTGTATGACTTTGACATCATATAGATCAAAAAAATACTCATATCACGGATAGTCTTGCGATGATGTTTGAAATAGGCCTCCATCTTGGGATGCACTAGAAAATATCGTATACCATGATATTCATCATATGCATACTATAGTAAACATAAGTATAGCAAGAACTTTTGTTTTTGACAAGATCATTTTATGTTGTATTTATATATTAAATGCATATATTATAAGTATTCAAGCTACATATGTCAAAAAATAAACCCCTTTATTTTGAAACTGTACACGGGGATTGTGATGTTGGGCTTGAAGTAAAGTGAACGTAGAGTAGTATCTTTACGTTTGGGATACCTGTATGTATCTAGAAGTGTTTTTTGAAAAATAGATCTATCATCAAAAATCATCAAAAATCTTCTAGGTACACAACGTGATATAAAAAACATCATTTTATCTTTCCTTTATTCTAATGAGGTTATTTAGAACATGAATGCTTACTACTATTATTGGTCTTGCTGCATATGCTGGATTACATTTTTGTGTTGTAGGTCAATGAATCAGTACGTTTAGCGGAGGTGGTTTTTGTGGTGATGGTATCATCCAGGAGTCATATCCATCTTGTGGTGATGGCAAAGTAGATCCAGGTGAGTCTTGTGATATATGATCACTCAATGGATCTGTGTGCGATCCAGTACGCTGAGGTACGTGTACCTACTGTAGCAGCGAATGCACCACAGAGACTGTGATGTGACCTAGCTGTGGTGATGGTATCATCAATGGCAACGAACAATGCGACGATGGCAACAGATCAGATGGTGATGCGTGTAGCAGCACCTGCCAAAACACGTTTTGTGGTGATGGAGAGATCCAGGCAGGAGAGTCTTGTGATAACGGCGCAAACAACGGTGCTGTATGTAACCCAGGATCAGGTACGTGTACCTATTGTGCTATAGACTGTAGCTCCAAGACTCTAGTAGGTGCGAGATGTGGAAATGGCCAGCTAGAATCAGGAGAATCATGTGATGATGGAAATACAGCGGGATGAGACGGATGTAGTGCGACATGTGTGCTAGAGCCAGCGCTTCTAGATACAGGTGCAGGATTACCAGCACCAAAACCAGCAAGACCAGTAAGAACAATCCAACCACTAGTATTTGGTGGAAACTATGCTCCTCCAGCACTTCCTAGTACTGGACCAGAATCAGATTCTACATCAGATTTTTTGGGGACTCCGGTAGTAGCTCCCAAGAGCGAAAAAGCGCCACTCATCATGCCTACAATAGAGCAAATACAACTAGAACAAGAAAGAGAAGAGGAGGCTATGCAGGTAGTGGTAGAGGAACAACAAGTAGATAATGTAGATGTTCTAGATCATTGGACAGAATTAAATCCAGGATTGGGCAAAACACTCTAATTGTAATATAACCAAACTAAATTAGAAGAGATTGAAAAATAAGATAGCATCTATATACTATAGGTGCTATCTTTTCTTTTTTTAATAAAAAAATTGAAGTAGCTTGTTTACTCATACATATACATATGAACCTAGATTTTGATCCCAAAAAAAATTATTATGATATACTCTGAGTCTCAGAGGATGCTAGTGATGACGATATCAAAAAAGCCTATCGCAAGGCAGCGATGAAATATCATCCAGACAGAAACAAGTGAGACGCTACAGCAGAAGAAAAATTTAAGGAGATAAATGAAGCAAACGAAGTGCTTAGCGACTCTAGCAAAAAACAACAATATAATGCTTTTCGCAATGGCGGAGGTGGTTTTTGAGGTTTTGGTGGTGCGTGAGGTGGTGCCAATTTTTGAGGTTTTGGATGATGAGCACAGTTTGGTTGAGTGGATTTGTGAGATTTGATTTGAGGGATGTTTGGTGGATGATGAGGGAGGAGGACTGGACCTCGCCAATGAGAAGATCTTGTATTGCAGCTTACGATCTGATTTGAGGATGCATATCATGGTATCACCAAAAAAGTCTCCTACACTAGGTCTGTACAATGAGAATGAATAGATGAGAAGATCTGTGATACGTGTGGAGGAGCGTGAGTGGTGGCACAGCAGGTGCGTACGCCGTTTGGTGTGATGCAGAGTCAGTGAGCGTGTCCAGAGTGTGATGGCGCAGGTCGCAGCTATACCAAGGACGGCAAGACTGTAGGCAATGGCTGACTTGAAGAAACCAAGCAGGACATACAGATCAAGATCCCCGCAGGCATCAAAGCCGGCTCCAAGATTAGATACCCAGGTATGGGTAATGATGGATTGTACGGAGGACCTGAGGGAGACTTGTACGTCAAGATACTGGTGAGATGATCTGACAAGCGAAGAAGAGACGGAGACAATCTCCTCACAGAGGTAGATATCACGATATATGATGCGGTATTATGATCTGAGATGGAAGTACCACACCCTGAGTGACCCGTCACCGTCAAGATCCCCAAAGGTCTCCAGGTAGGTGAGCGTATCCGCGTCTCCAACAAGTGATATGGCGACAAATGACTGCTCAAATCCAGAGGTGATATGGTAGTCATACCAAATATGAAAATCCCAAAAAGACTCTCAAAATCGCAAGAGAAATTGTGGAAGGAATTGAGAGGAGAGAAGTAGGGATGGAGTTAGGAAGAGGGAGTAAGGAATGAGGAGTCAGGAAAAAGAAAAAGGTTGGGACTGAAACAGTCTCAACCTTTTTGATATTCATCTTTTCATCAAATTATTGAATGTTATCTAAATGTTTTGAGTATCTGTATAGCCATATTATACCAAAAAGTAGGATGGCAAACATAAAGTATATATAGCTCATGCTATATCTTTCGAGTGATCTATCTCTTGCTTTTGCTTGTTCTTCTCTTTTTTTGGCTCTTTTATTTTTTTCTGTAGGTGTCATTTTTTTTTTTGGTTTTAACTATTTTTTTAATCATCTCATTTTTGGCAATTCTAGATGGTTTGATATCCACTGTGTTATTTCTTGATCACCAGTGAATATAAGTCCAGGATCAGATGGTGTAGATGTTCGTAGTGTGGTGATAATATAATCATCAAAATCCACACTTGTGCTACTATCTTTTTTCAGATGTTCTGTGACTAGATTTTTTTGATAATTGTTAAACACTACACTAATACCAGAACTCGAGAAGAGTATTTTTTTTACTTCAACGAAATCAAATACCACATCAACCAACATTTTATTTTTATGTAATTTATGTTGATGCAATACCTTTTCTGTAACTTGATGGATTTTTAAAGACTTTGGAATATGATATCCAGAATCTAAATTAGAAACTTCATCCTCCAATTCTGACCAACTAAAAGGCCGATCCTCTTCTGTTTGTCTCATTCTATGGTGTTCTTTTCTTTTAGCTGAATTTTTAGTCATAATATTCAATACCTCATCAGCTTTTATTTTAAATTCTTTAAATGTTTTGTATTTCTTCATAGTGTGATTTTAAATTTTTTGTAATAATTCATTGATTTCTTTATGCTGCACCAAACATAGGCATATAAATATTCCCGCAATTCCAAACCATTGAATAGTATCAATCTCGGTTTTGAAGAATAGTAAGCCTCCTAAAATAAATAATGCTGGCATAAGGAAGTTTATGGCAGCCCCATTTAGCGGTGCTTTTGCTGGGTCACTAAGTAGTATGGCATACAAGATTAATCCTATACCATTTAGTATACCAGCTATTATAGTTTTTATCATTTCTCCTTGGGTCATATTTATCTCAGACCATACTGGATATGGTTTGATAAGGTGTAAGACTATAAATGGTATGAGAGTGAATATGCAAACAAGTGGCATTCTCCATTGATTCGTTGAATCATTACTTGCAAATAACAAACCCCAAGCTACCCAAAGCATGGGAGTCATAAAGATAGATAGTAGATTTTTCATATTTTAGTTTTTAAATGTTTTCCAATAATATTTTTTTATTTCAATCCAGATGCCAATAACAAGACATCCAAAAAATGCTGCGATCAGACCAATGCCGATCAGTAGTGTTTTACCTAATTTCATATCTGTTAATGTTCTAGTGAATAATCTGACTTTCAATTATCTCTATACATATATACCATACTTAGTCAAGACATAAATACCTATGATATTTTGCAATTCAAGAAGCAAAGAGTAGAAAAGAAGAAACAGAGTAGACAAACAGTCGAGAGGTGGGGAATTTTTGAATTCTTTATATACCATATCATTCAATCTATGAAAGTAACTGTATCAGTAAAGAAGCTACAAGAGGTAATGGATCTGATGAGATGATTTGTGTCTCGTCACGCGACACTCCCTATCCTAGAAAACATCTATATCAAGGGCGGGATAGATACGATTGTGTTTCGTGCTACAGATATGGAAAAATACATCGAGATCGAGCTCCCAGCGCAGATAGATGATGAGTGAGCGCTGACGATCAATGCCAAGACGTTTGGAGATATTATTAGGACTATCGATGACGATGATCTCACGATGATCATCCAGGAGTCAGATCATCAGATGATCATCCAGAGTAGTAGTGATGAGTTTAAGATCAAAGGTATCTCTGCGAGTGAATATGTGGCGACGCCTCAGGTACAGTCTGATGAGAGTATCCAGATTGATACGGCAGGATTTGTGAGAGGTATAGACAAAGTATGATATGCCGTCACCGAAAAAAACTTCTCTCCAGTCCTGACTGGTATATTTATCAGGATCAAGGAGGTCGAAGGCAACAATCATCTCGTATTTGTGGGGACGGATTCGTTTAGATTGGCTGAGTATAGAGTACCATATAGTGGTGATATGGCTGAGATCTCGCTCATCGTACCCAAGACCCATATCTGAGATATCAAAAAAGTAGCAGAATACGCAGCAAGCAAATGAGCTGAAACACTCACAAGTAGGTATGCCAACAATATGGCTGAGTTTTCGTTTGCTATAGACAAGATGAAAGTGATGTGTAGCACATTGCTGATCCAATGATCGTTTCCTGATTATGAACAAGAGAGTATCATGCCTACGCAGTACAATGCACACGTGTTAGTAGATGCATCACAACTAGAAAAAGCAATCAAAAAAATAGAGATACTCACGAGAGATCTCAATAATTATATCAAGGTCAATGGCGAGTGAGATAAGGTGATGCTCACATCGGGAGATACTGACATGGGACATGCTGATACCAGTACTTCAGCATTGATAGAGTGAGATGATTTTTCTTATGGCGTCAATGGTAAGTATATCACAGATTTTCTTAGAAATGCATCTAGTGATGAAATCATCATGAGAGTCATAGATGGAGAAAAACCAATCATTTTTAAGGATAAAGAAGATGATAATTTTACGTATGTAGTGAGACCGTTGGTGAAATAGAAACGAGAAATAAGATTCAAGAAACAAGATTCAAGACTCAAGAAACAAGAGAGCAGTACGTCATTGCGAGGAGGTACGACGTGGCAATCTCGTGAAATTGCAAGTGGAACATGAGTAGCTATCGCATAGTTGTGATTCGTTTGAGTAGGTCGGAAGCGGACAAGTAAATCTTATGCGTCTGTAAATGAGTAATTATCATTACCAATATCCAGTAAACTTTGTATATGGAGAAAAAGGCATACCAATTTTATGAGATGATGTGATATACACCTCCTTATCAGAAGGAGTTTTTTGGTT
>CALHCH010000036.1 GCA_937930555.1 Candidatus Absconditabacterales bacterium
CACAAGTCCTACTCACATCAGCCCCACCACTATCACAGGCTGAAAAATAAGTCCAAAAAATGTTCACAAATGATCTCACAATTTTAATCATTCAGTGATTTTAGATTTGCCTGGCATATCATCACCTAGCACAGTCGCCAAAACAATAATCGGAGAAAAAACTATCCATATCCATATCCAAAAAATCCTCACTACATTTACTACCATCAACAATATCACTGGTACAGTAAACATCACCAGCACTGCCAACTTGACCAACTCCATCAAGGCAATCGTCTCTACATTTCTCAAGTCTCTATCTATAAAATCGGCATCCAACAATCACAGCATACCTACTCATATATACACTATAGGTCATCACATGTTTTCTGCTGTAGGGATAAGCGATGAGAGTGAGAGATCTACGGTTTTGGTCTGATCGCAGTCTGCACTACTTAGTCTGTTTTCGTCTACGCAGTATTTTGATTGTACAACAGTATTGTACTTGTCTTGATTTCGGGTTTTTTCTAGTACTTGGACTGGCAGAGATGCTACGGCTGTAGTAGTCACCAGCGACAGATCCACCACCACTCACATCAAAAATCGACTCATATTGATCAGCACAGCTCATACGAGTAATTTAAATATTTTTTGGATACTGTCTCTAATCGAACCGCTATAGATACTTTTGAATATAAACCACAAAAATAACGCTCAAACCGCAAAGTTTGTAAACGTCCTCATGATGTTTCGAATTCTTCGTAGATAGGTATTTAGACCTATAAACTCACCAAAAGCAAACTGATTGGAAAGAAGCTTGCCGGCTATACTAGCTGGTATCACCCAGATCCAAGACAGTATAGCCACAAATTCCCTATATATATCCAATGCGTCCTTGGATCACTCCACCGATCCTGTTGCTTGAGCATACACAAAAGTTGGCACCACTATGGCCAATATCACAAACAATCGCTTAAAGGAGCTAAAGTATTTCATCAGAAGAGTATAAATATAGCACTTTGGAGTCTTTTTTACCAAGATTTATCCACCAGCAGGAGGTACTCAAGGTGGTGTCGAAGGCGGTGTTGCGGCAGTTTTACTTAACGATTCTATACTTCCATCTTGTGTCTTGAGCATCCAAGATGATACTCAGATAGGTACTGCAGTACTCTGCACTCATCACTGCGTGATATAGTAGGTTCCACTCTCTGAGTTAGACACGATTTTTTGTATTGTTTTCACACGATTTAGTCCCATATGACCAAATCCACGTACATTAGGCACTCTCCCCAAAAAGGCTGTCATCTTTTGAGGATCGACCAATGATTGTAGCGGTGTAGTTTTGATCTTGTTGTCTGCACCTATTTCTATTACCTCTTTTTTCTCATCATCATAATATCTTTTGAATGCGCTGGTTGCATTTTCTGTATGAGCATCAAAATTTGTGTTTTCACCGGCCATACGTTCATATCCAGCCTTGACTGCATCCATAGTCTCTGCTCTGCCAGACTCATGTCCCACAAAATTTGTATCCTTACCTCATCGCTGGCCACGCACTACCTTGTCATAGATCTTTTTGTTTGCAAACGCATCTTCAATACTATTGATACTTGCGAGTTCTGTGGCACTGAGTCCAGCTGCTATACCCATAGTTTTGTGGATATCGGTATCTGCATAGTCACTCACACTTGTATTTTTTGGCATGGTTTTGAGTATCTCTATTGCTTTTTGTTGGGCTTGAGCTTGATCTGTGGCGTGGAGCGTTGTTGTAGACTGGATACCCTCTCTCAGCGATTTGGCAGAGCTAGATCTTTTTCATTCCAGATTATTCAGGATGTCATTCATTTTTGCAGATTGTTTGTTTACTCTTTTTTGTGGGATCCTCATAGTATTAGCAGCGGTTTGTTGGAGAGCTCATGCACTCGTCATACCCATAGGAGTAGGGATCAGCGGTGCTGTCTTGAGTATATCTCCAGCAAATTTACTTACCTGACCAGCGATACCTCATATGATCGCAGTACTCTTGAGTACCGCAAACACCACCATCCACATCAACCCAATACCAAAAATATTGACCGTGAGCCAGGTCATGATATTCAGTATTCCATTACCAAACTGTCTTTGGGATTGAGTAAAACAAAGACTGGTGATATCAAAAATATTGTAACAATAACTATCTAGATCTCAGCAATTTCAGTCATCACACTCAAGTCACACCCACTCTCATGTATTTACATCACACTCAAAACCTGTATCAGTTCTTTGGACACCCAAAGCAGAGAGAGCATCTGTATTTGGTCATTGTATCCTGTCGATATTGCCTAGCAGTGTGAGCACGATCAAAGACATACTGATAGCAAACACTGCTATCACGGGCATAAACACAAGCGACAACAACGAGCCTAGTTTGAAATTGCTAGCCGATCATTCTCACAACGAAAACTCAAATACCCAAGCCAATACCAATATAGGCAAAAATATTATAAATCATCGCAAAATCACTGCTCTCACGATCAGCATCACCGTAAGCACAAACAACGGAAGTATCAAAGCAAACGAGATCATCAATTTGATCAAAAATTCTAGTGATATCTCGATGACTGACTTATGATTTGGTGTGAGAGCTATCTCTCAGAGCTTAAATATCGAGGTATACAACGAATACATAGGACCCGTCATCCCAGTTGCACTGGTGATAAAATTGGAAAGCTTGGTACAACCAAATCGTTCCATATAGTCAGGTTCTTCCATATTTGCTCCCCCGCCATCTCATCTGAGTTGAGCCAACCTACAATCATTAACCTTAATGGGGTTTATTATGCTTGAATCATCTCACTGAGTACTTAAGTTTTGTATCACCCTCCCATTGTATACACAATATTCATCTGATATAAGAGGCGTTTTGGTTGTATTACCATAGTTTTGTCGTTCGCTGATCTGTCCTGCTTTTCGATTGGATCGAGAATTACCATCTCATTTTTCTCATTGTTTTACAAAAAATCCTCCATCTATCCTACACGGTATAAAATACTGAGTCTGCACTTCTACAAGATTT
>CALHCH010000037.1 GCA_937930555.1 Candidatus Absconditabacterales bacterium
CGATGGAGTCTGTGATAGTGATGATATCTGCAATGAAAATACTTACCCTGTAGCAAGTGGTGCGAATACATCTGATATTTTAGATTTTGATGATGATCTCGTACCTGATGCATGTGATATCTGTCCAAACTCATACCGAGATGATACTGATGGTGATGGTGTGTGTGATGATATAGATATCTGTATGTGAGATACTGTGCTCACAGGTAGCGGAAATGATACGATAGATAGCGACAATGATGGTATACCAAACGACTGTGACATCTGTCCTAATGATTCAGAAAACGATGCTGATGGCGATGGAGTCTGTGGAGATGTAGATATCTGTGAGTGAGCAGATGACAATCTAGATACTGATCTAGATGGCACACCAAACTGCAAAGACATCTGCCCTGATGATGCTACAGACGACTCAGACGGAGACGGAGTATGTGATAGTGCTGACATCTGTCCTGATGACGCTACTGATGATAGTGACTCAGACGGCATATGTGATAGCGATGATATCTGTAATGGTACAGCAGTACTTCAAGGAAATGGAAATGATAATATGGACGGAGACGGAGATCTTGTACCAGATAGTTGTGATGTATGTCCTATGGATTATTTCAACGACTCAGACGGAGATGGAAGTTGTGATAGCGATGATATCTGTGAGGCTGGAGATGACACCGTAGACACTGATGATGACGGCATACCAGATGCTTGTGATCCTTGTCCTCTGGGGGATGTAGACGGAGATGGTATCTGTGATGGTGCTGATGTGTGCCCAGATGGTGATGATACTATAGATACAGACAATGACGGAGTACCAAATGCATGTGATGAGTGTCAACTATGAGAAGATAATATAGATACTGATGGTGATGGTGTAGCTGATGACTGTGATATCTGCCCTCGTGACGCCAACAATGATAGTGATGGAGATCTTGTATGCGACTCTATAGATGTATGTGACGGTGGTAATGATACTATAGATCAAGATAGCGATGGTATACCAGATGCTTGTGATACATGTCCATTGGGTCTAGATACAGATCTAGATGGAGTGTGTGACAATGTAGATAACTGTCCTGCAGTGCCAAATCCAAATCAAGAAGATAATGACGGATTTGGTGACGGATTTGGTCCAGGTGATGCGTGTGAGGCTGATGTGTGTGATGGTATAGACAATGACGGTAACGGTATAGTGGATGATGATCATATAGATACAGATCTAGATGGTATAGCTGACTGTGTGGACACTACTCCAAACGCTTGAAGCTGTGTACTAGCAGCTAGCTGTGATGATGGAGATGCTCTTACATTGTATGATGCATATGACCTGAGTTGTGCATGTGTAGGTGAGACATACACGCTCGAGATAGTGGATCCATACGAGTGTGCGTCAGATATTACATGACAAGTCACTATTTCTGCAAATATTGATCTAGATTATGTAGAGGTCAAATTGGTCAAAAATAGTAGTGCGGACTATACGTTTGTCCTATCAGGTAGTGATATAGCGAGTGATGGTAGCTATACTATCCCTGTAGAATACACCGATACAGCCTCTCCAAACTATATAGCTGATGCGATCTATACGCTAGAATATATGGTATATACTACACAGTGACCGACTGCGTGATGATCATACGAAACACGTATTACCAATAACTGTGATGCAGAAGTATGCGATGGTGTGGACAATGATCTCAATGGTATCAAGGATGATGGATTTACCCACAGTGATACTGATGGCTATGGTGATAGCTGTGATATCTGTCCTGAGATAGATGATGATCAGACAGATACTGATGGTGATGGGCTAGGTGATGCTTGTGATACCTGTCCAAACGTGGATGAATCACTATACACTGAAGACTATGATGGTGTATGTCCTGATATAGACAACTGTCTCACGGTGCATAATGCAGACCAAACAGATAGTAACAATGACGGAGTATGAGATGCTTGTCCTCGAGAGATCACCACCACCGGTGGTTGATCTACTACAGGAGGCAATACTGGAGGCTCTAGCTCGGGTTGAAGCACTACTTGAGGTTCTAGTGATGGAGGATCTAGTTCTGGAGGTAGCAGTAGCTGATGAAGCAGTTCTGGTTCTAGATCAAATAGAAGCAGTAGTAGAGGGTCAAGCTCTGGAGGCGGAAGTTCTGGCGGATCTAGCAATGGATCTAGAGGCTCCAACTCAAGCAGCAATGATGGATCTACTATATTTGGGTATACACCTACTACTGAGACTGTAGTGCCAGTACAGGCAGAAGAAGAGATTGAGCTAGTGCTAGATGAAGAGACTATCAAGATCATAGAAGTAATCCAAACTCAAAAAGAAGAAGTAGAGGCTATATTTAGCTCTGCTCCAACCAATGTGAGTGGTATACAACCTACAGAACTGCCAAGTATATTGCCGCAGACGTGAGTATCTGTATACTAGTCGCGACAATTGACGTACCAAAACCAGCCTCACGAGAGTGAGCTGGTTTTTTGATTGTTTTTTGATACACTCATCAGCATTTATTACTAAACAATGTATTAGTGAAATTTCATATTATCATCTATGGATGTCAGATGAATTATTCTGACTCGGCTCGTATCAAGGCAGTACTACACAACTGCTGATGGGAGTATGTAGAGACCAAATCAGAGGCAGATGTAGTGATCCTGGACACCTGCAGTGTCCGCCAAAAATCAGAGGATAAAGTGCGATGAGAGCTCAAAGAACTCCGCAATCTAGATCATCCACCCAAGGTACGACTCACAGGATGTATGATACAGCACAACCTCAATCTCAAAAAAACTCGTACTACCAAATCCAAAAAGTATCAGTTGGGCAATTTTGTGTGAAATGTGGAGACTCAGGAGCCGATATTGGTCTGACTCGAGGATGTAGAGCAGGACAAAAAACTCAAAGACATCGTGCGTGATCGAGTGCAATGAACCCAAGACGATGTAGATAAGTTGCTGTATATTAATCATGCCTTCAATCCATTGTTTAAGCAGATGCAAAATGAGTTTGGTGATGTGGAGCTGTTTTTTCGTATCAATGATGTGGGTATGCTGCCATATATCATCGCTGAGCTATGATACCAAGGCATACGCGAAGCAGATATCGAGATCATCAATGAATACCAATCTATCATACCGCACAATGCCAATCAGATATTTGCAGAAAATACAAAAACAGCCTATGTCCCGATCAGTTCGTGATGTAGTCAGTTTTGTGCGTATTGTATCGTGCCATATGCCCGTGGACTAGAAAAAAACAGACCTGTAGATGAGATCATCACTGAGGTCACATATCATCTGAGTCAGTGAGTGGAGGAGATAGTGCTGCTATGACAGATAGTAAACAAGCATCCAGACTTTTATGAAATACTCAAGATGACATGTGAGTTACCATGAGTGAGGCGAGTCAGGTACACATCGCCATACCCGACATACTATGACAGTAGGATATTTGAGCTACACGACAAGGTAGACAACTTGTGTCCACATATACATATGCCATTGCAGTCAGGGTCCACTTCTGTCCTCAAGAAGATGTTTCGCTGATATACAGCTGATGAGTATAGAGAGTTTGTAGATCAGATCAGATCTCTGAGTAGACCTATCTCACTCACGAGTGATATCATAGTGTGATTTACCGATGAGACGGAGGAGGACTTCCTAGCATCTATGGAGATGGCGGAGTATGCGAGATTTGATATGATATATATCGGTATCTATAGTCCGCGTCCTGGGACCTATGGTGCCAGGAAGTATGAAGACAATATCCCTCAAAAGATCAAGAAAGAACGTCACCATAGATTAAACGAATTGCTCAGAGGCATCTCAGCACAAAATAACTTGGCAGAAATATGAACACATACAGAGATGATCGTGCGTGAGGTGCAAGATGATCTCATCGTGGGATATACAGAAAACATGAAGAATGTAGCAATTAGAAAGAATTCAGAATCTAGAATTCAGAATGCAGATGTATCTACCTCCATGGGGATGATTGATTCGGTGCAGCCAGGACAGTTTCTTAATATACAGATTACTGATACATGACCATTCAATTTGTTGGGAGAGATAGTGGATGGATAGAGTTTGTTATCACTGGTATTTGACAAGTATATAGATATAGTAGTGGTATTTATATTGTATAAGTTTGCATGCCTACACTATCTAAGGTTGTTTGATGAGCGTTATTATTGTCATGAGCTTTGGATACTCAAGCTCAAGATAAAAAGATAGATGATTTAAAGATCAATATTGCTGATTCAACTATTAGTATTTTGAGAAACTTAGAATCTTGAGATTTAAATAATATTAACGATGTTGTCGATATAGTAGATAACACTTGGGAAAATTTTTTACAGTTACAAAATGTGGCATACTCAAATTTTGAGGAGTTCATGAATATTCCATACATTATAGATGATGATCTAAATCCTAATAGAATTGATTTTGATCGACATCCTTGGAGTGCACAGATGATAGATTCAATACAACACAGATTGTTAGAATGTGATCTAGACGTTTGATGAATACAGATTGACTCTGAATTTTTATGATACTGGGATCTTGATACCAAAAGAAAACATCTACATATTCATCTTGATACTTTAGCTACTGATACTGTTAGATATAGTATGCATCTACCTCGATGATCAAGTCTTAAGAGTTTAGAGCGTTGAGAGGATAAAAATACTTGAGATGCTACAATTATATTTAATTGAACATATTTTTTAGTGCCGTGAAGTTTCCCTTTTACTATTGATGAGCTCTCTTATGAAATAATGAAATTTTTGGTTTGTATAAAATCTTGAAGATATAAAAATATGCCATTAAATATTTCTAAAATTAATTTTGAATTGCAAGGCAATAATTTAAAATAATTATATCTAAATATTTTTATGCTAGACTCACAATTTGAAACAATACTCACGAGATGTCAGCAATTTGCTGCTACCAATCCAAAAGGTATCATCATGATATGGTGAGCGACTGCTACTGGCAAGACCTCTCTAAGTCTCAGACTCTCTGAGCATCTGCATAGTGAGATCATCTCAGCTGACTCTCGTCAGATCTACAGATATATGGATATCGGCACGGACAAGATCTCGCTAGCTGAGAGATGAGATACACCTCACCATATGATAGATATCGTGGATCCTGATGAGACATATACCGCAGGTCAGCGAAAAGAGCAGACCATCCAGCATATATCCCACATACATAGTCGCGACCATATACCGCTGGTGGTATGAGGTACTGGCCTATATATGGATATGCTGTACAAAAATTTTGCTATGCCGGATGTGGCTCCCGATCAGGAGTGGAGAGATCAGATGATGGAGCAGGAGACCGATTCTCCAGGATTTTTGTTTGATCAATTGACCCAAGTAGATCCAGAGGAAGCAATGAAGCATCATCCAAATAGTCTGAGATATGTACTGCGTGCACTCGAGATACATCACAAAACATGACAAAAAAAATCTGACCTCGCGAAGGAGTTGCCAGTCCAGCGACCGATACTGATGATCGGGCTGTGGAGAGACAAAGAAGACACCAACAAACGTATCAACAAACGCATCAAGCAGATGCTAGCAGATGGGGCGTTGGTACAAGAAAACAAGAAGCTGCTGGATATGTGATATGACACTAGCCATACAGCGATGAACGGTATATGATACAAGGAAGTGGTGTGATATATCCAGTGAGCGTATGGGCTGGATCGTTGCGAGGAACTCATGAAAAGAAACACGCACCGCTACGCCAAACGTCAAAGAAGTCGATTTCGTCGCTATATCATGGATAGCAAAGCAAGACCCAAGGAACATGTGGAGTATATGGTAGTGGAGCTATAGGAGTTGAGCTATAGGAGTGCTTTACCTAATTCTATGCCGTATATCACGGGTATATAGTTGAGTAATTTGCCTATCACCGTACTAATAAAAAATCAAACAACGTGCACCTTTTTTTGGACGTGCATGATCACGACTAGGTCAGGGATGGGAAGCGTACAATTGATCACAATGATGCTATATAGTATCATTGGCTTGTCTACAATATGCATTTTTTGGTGCAGGAGGTGAGCCTTTCTTTTGAGCCAGGATTTTTTCTTACTCATTTTTTTGTCTATTTTCTTATCATTTTTTCGTTCTTTACCGATCTTGACGTATTTTTTTATTTTGGGTCAGAGTCGGATATAGCCATATCGCAGGAGCATCGTACCCGCTACAGAGCCACTCACCGTGAGTAGGAGTATCAGATGTGGATTGACTCCTTGTATCTGCAATCACAAAATAGCCGCATAGGTCAGTGGCACCATCCAGGGGAGAAATGAGGTGGTGGCTGACATAAAAAAAAGTCGTGAATATTGCATTAGTGACTGGATCATAGTGATACATATCTAAATTTTTTTCCCTATTTCACAAATTCACTAATTAGCTCCACTATCTCCTCAGCCTTCTCTTCTTGCACAAAATGCGCAGCATCATCTAGGATATGTATATCTTGCTCCTGCACCTTGAGTGCTTGTGCTAGGGTAGGTATCTGATCCGCACCCACCAGTATCTTGTCGTGTGCTCATCGGATGATGGTAGTAGGGATATCTAGATCCACAAATTTTTGTTGATACACTGGCAATGCTTGCTGTATATCGTCAAAATGTGTGATAAAATCATAGTAGGTATTGTTCATATTATTTAGCAATGGAAACAGGTAGCCATTTATCATAGTCATCGTGGCTTGACTAGTGTCTTGGAGTCATCAGATCATCGCACCATACGCAAACACTCTCCCCAACAACTTAGATCACATCGCTCGACCAGTAAATTTTGTCCCAATATTTGCCGTACCAAAACCTGCTGGAGGATGAAATCAGTCTCGATAACCTATACTATTGAATACCACCAGATGTGATATCCTCTCTGGGATCTGCGTGATCGTCTCCCATACCCACAATGATCACTGATCATGTCCTGCGATAGCAAACTCCTGTATCTCTAGATGATCCATCAGTGCCACGAGTCTCTGTGATTGTTTTGGTATGGTGAGCTGTGCGTGATCATCAGATTTTTGACTTGCACCAAAACCAAATTGATCTGGAGCGATAACTCTATATCCTGAAGCCACAAGTCCTGGGATCATTTTTCTCCAGAGTCGTGAGTTGGTCGGAGTGCCGTGCACGAGCAGGAGTGGCGTCCCGTCGCGATCTCAGCGATCTAGATACCTTATTTTTTGTCATTGGATATTAAACGTCTCTAGATATCATAGATGAGACATCCAGTCAGTGACAGCGTATTCGGTCTTTGGAGCGTCTAGCGTGGTGCCCACCGACTCTTCGTAGTCCAAAAACTGATGCTTGCTTTCATACACAAACAATCATAACAACAAAAGTATCGCTACTCATAGAATGGTCCCGATACCTGCGAAAATTCTTTTTTTCATCGACTTCATTGTGTGTAGTAAGGGATAAATATTTATCTACAGTATACTGATCTATATGCATATTATCAAATATCTAGGGTATACAGTACTTTGAGTAGTATTGCTCGCATTGATTCTTGTGCGATGACTTTTTTTGTATCAGTGGTTTGCTCATACAGATGCCAAGATAGTATCGACATATGAGCAGTATTTTGGGCGTGTAGAGCTATGATATATGATGATACAGGAGAGGGAGGTGCGCTATCTAGATGTATGAGACATCTCTAGACCATTGATACTTGTCGTGCACTGAGCGCCAGGAGATCTCACTGGTGCTAGCAGGGTGATTACTGATCCTAGGATACGCGATAGGTATAGATTTATATTGGTAGATCGTGTGGGGTATGGTAGGTCAGAGATAGGCAGATCCCTGGAGAGTATACAGCAGCATAGCGATATATACATGCAGTTGTTGAGTAGTATTGCAGATCCCGATCAGGATCTACCATTGGTGGTCTGACACTCCTATGGTGCTACCATAGCTATGAAGATGATCATGGACCATAGCGATCAGCTCGCTGGTGCTATCGTGGTATCTGGAGCACTAGACCCTTCATTAGAAAAAGTGTTTGCCATATCTCATCTGATCAAATACCAGCCATTTAAGTTTCTGTCTGGACCGATGTTTTGGGTGACAAACGATGAAAAACTCTCTCATGTACAGAGTCTGGAGACAGAAGTCCAAAACTATCAAGATATACAAAAACCCGTCACCGTGATACATGGCACGCATGACTCTATCGTCCCATATGGCAATTTTGCATATATGCAGGAGAGAGTGCCGACACCATACTTCAACGGTGTGACGCTCACCTGAGCAAATCATGCCTTGCACATGTCGGATCCCAAAGTGTTTGGAGATGCTATAGTTGATTTTTATCGTGATTAGCAATTTATTTATTCACTACCTTATGTTCAAACATCTATTTTGACCTTACAATAAATATCTTCGTCCAGAGTTTTTTCCGATACGATTGACCTATATGAGCGTCAAATGTTTTGCTTTTTGGAAATGAATTTTTGCAAAAAACTTTTTGTGGTTTACGGCCACCAATCCTTGATTTCCCCTAGGCGGATTGTATCCTAGCAGCAAACGGGAGATACTAGAACAGCTACCAGCAAAATATGTGCCAGACGCAGTGTTTATAGATCAGGATTCATTTGATCTAGATACTATACAACAAAAAATACTTGCTAGCACGCTCAGCTATCCACTGATCATCAAGCCCGACAATGGACTCAGAGGTCTGGGAATTACTATCTTTCATGATCAAGACGAATTTAATCAAAAAATGCCAATCTATCTCAAGCAAGAAGCTAGGCGATGATCTCGAGTGATACAAAAATTTATTGATGAGCCTTTCGAGATATGAGTGTTTTATGTCCGCAAGCCAGGAGAGGAGAAGGGAAGAATTACTGGCATGGTACACAAAGAATTTTTGAGTATTGTTGGTAATGGAAATGATACTTTCCAGGATTTGGTGCACAAACATCCTAGAGCAAAATATCATTTTCCACTCTTGCAACAAACATTTGCTGATCAGCGAGATCATATTGTCTCAGAGTGACAATCAATAGAAATCGTAGAAATCGGTACTCACTCGAGGTGATCTACTTTTGTAGATGCTAGCTCTCGTGTGACGCCAGAGCTGACTGAGCTGTTTGATGAGCTCGCACATACGGTAGATGGATTTTATTATGGACGTTTTGATGTGAGAGCGAGAGATTTGGATGCGGTACTTGCTGGAGAGTTTAAGATCATGGAGATCAATCCGACCTATGGAGAGCCTACCTGGATGTATGATCCGTGATACACATTTGTCCAACAACAAAAAATCCTCCTCGCTCATCGATCTGATATGTATGATATAGCAATCCACAATCACTCTACCTGAACTCAGTATGCAACCTTAGGACAATGGTGGCAAACAAAGAAGGAATTTAATATAGTGGTGTAATTTTTATAGATAATTTTTTATACCGTAAAGAGTTTTTTAGCAATCTACCAATATAGATGAGCAAGCATAGTACACAAGATATGTTGAAACTCCTGCAAGGCACTACAGATATGATAGCTTCTTATATGCATAGTATAGATGCTAGAGATCGCAAGGTGATCGATTTTTATCAGCCTGACGATTTGAGGGATATTTTTGATTTTGCTATATCTGGAGAGTGATCGAGCGATGATCAGATATTTGCTGCACTGCAAGATGTGCTAGACAAGAGTGTAGCGACGATGCATCCTAGATTTTTCAATCAATTGTACGCTGGAGCCAATATATACTCTATCATAGCAGAGCATATCACAGCTGTACTCAATACCTCTATGTATACCTACGAAGTTGGCCCTTTGTTTACGCTGATGGAGGAGTACGTGTTTGGGCGTATAGCACAGATGGTATGATGGGCAGGTCCACATGATGGGCTGATGCTACCAGGCGGCTCCAACTCCAATCTCTATGCACTGCAGATGGCAAGATATGCCCTAGATCCATCTATCAATACCACCTGACTCTACAATCACCAAAAACTCGTCATACTCACCTCGGATGAGTCTCACTATAGTCTGACCAAATCAGCTATGCTGACGTGACTAGGCAAGGATGCGATCATCAAGATAGAGACTGACGATGCTGGTAAGATGATACCATCAGCACTACAAGCAAAAATACTGGAAGTACGCGAGAGTGGTGCTGAGGTATGTATGATCAATGCCACGAGTGGTACGACAGTGATGTGAGCATACGATCCACTCTCCCAGATTGCTGCTATCGCCAAGCAGCACAATATCCGACTCCATGTGGATATGATACGATGAGGGACAGTGATGTTTGATGATGAGCTCAAAAATAAGATAGAGGGTATAGAGTTAGTTGATTCGTTTGCTTGGAATCCTCACAAGATGATGTGAGCGAGTATGCAGTGTAGTGTATGGATGACTCAGAGACCTGATGTCACAGCCCAGTGCAATGTACTCAAGACGCAATACTTGTTTCAGGATGATAAGTGATATGATATATGATGTGATACTGGTGATAAGTATACCCAATGTGGGAGGAGGGTAGATGTGCTCAAACTCCGACTCATGCGAAAAGCACTCTGAGATCAATGAGTAGCGAGCAATGTACGCAAAGCATTTGATGATGCGAGATATCTCACTGAGCAGGTCGCGTGAGCAGATCAGCTATATATGTATCATCAGCCCGAGTGTACCAATATCAATTTTTGGTATATACCTAGTGATCTGACACTGCCAGGCACTAGCCACGCCGACAATCTGACATATATCAAAACCCACTATGACCGTATACATCCACTCACTGCACAGATCAAGGATCGTATGCTAGAGCGTGGTGAGATGATGACCTGATACGCTCATACCAAATGATATCCAAACTTTTTTCGTATGATCACGATATCACCCAAGGTGACAAAAGAAGATCTAGATTTTGTGGTGAGCCATATACAGGAGCTGGGGAGAGAGCTGGAGTAGAAGTTGATTGATAGACTGATCTACTTCTTGTTTTTCATCAGCCAGTTGTTGACTCCTGTGGTGCCTAGGAGGATGAGGAGGAGTCATATAGCGATATCAGCAAGCATGATCAGTCCTATGACTATCGCGATAGCTCACACTACGAGATAAAACGTGTCAGCTAGTGATCATCCTTTGAGCTGATCCACCCAAACACCAAATCAAAATGACGCCTGCGATCTACCATCTGGACCTATGACTTCTTGTTCTAGGTTTTTCGTTTTCTTGGATTTTTTTGCCATTTTGGTGTATGTGATTGCTAAAAAGTTGACACAATCATACTCAACTTGATAAGTGCTTGCAATGTTTTTTTGACAGATATGATCAGTTTGTTTATACTTATTTTTTTTGTAAACAAAATCATGTGAAATGACGATATGAGCGATAGCTTTGTGCATGAAAATTGATTTTACTTAGATGACATTGGTTCATTTTATTTTGACAATGCTTTTTATAGATCTATTGGGACCAAGAAGCAGTTGACCGAGTGTCTAACTAATAATGATGTAGAATCTCTTGATAGAGCAATTTCCCAAAAAAGATTACACGACTGTATAGCAGATGTCTTATTGGACAATGGCTTATTGAATAGTAATTCTCACCTAACTATTGAGATCTTAATCAACAAATTGATGAATATGCAAGAGTCTGGGGAGTTGCTCTTGTACACACTGACATATCATTTGATTGATGAATTTGAACCATTGATTTGATATCAATGAATTGATGATTTTGCTGATGCGGTAGTAACAAGATTAGGTCGATCTGATATGCTTAGAGATGTTGAGATCTCTATACATTAACTCCTTGTATACCGCCTCTGAATCCATATTTTGTAACTATGTCACTGCGTGATGATGTGCTGGATCGTACCGATATAGTAGATCTAGTCTCCAAATATGTAGATATCAAAAAAGCTGGCAAAAACCGACTTGGTCTTTGTCCTTTTCACAAAGAAAAAAGCCCTTCGTTTACGGTAGCAGAGGACAAGCAGATATTCAAATGCTTCTGATGTGGTAAGGGTGGCAATGCGATTACGTTTCATATGGAGGTAGAGAGGATTGATTTTTGGGACAGTCTCAAAAGTCTGGCTGAGTCTGCAAGTATCGACGTCTCTAGCTACCAAAAAGACCCAGAAAAACAAGCCGCAGACAAATCAGTTAAAGAAAAGCAAAAGCTGATGAATAAGCGTACACAGCAATTTTTCCAACAACATTTCCCAGGATCTGTCGCACAATCATACGCCCTAGACCAGAGAGGATTGTCTGAGGCGACGATAGGGACTTTTGGTCTTGGCTATGCTCCAGATAGCTATCACGATCAGATAGTAGCCTTGCGTGCCAAGTGATTTGATGACAATGATCTCATCCAGGCCTGACTCGCCAAAACCGGCAAAAACTCTGGCGAGACCTATGCTTTTTTTCGCCATAGATTGACGTTTCCGATACACGATCATATAGGCAATATCGTCTGATTTGGTGCTAGAGCATTGGATGCCGACCAAAACCCAAAATACCTCAATACCACCGAGACAGCCATATACAACAAATCTAAGATACTGTTTGGTCTAGATAAAGCCAAAAATAACATAAAATCGTACGAATCGCTGATCATCGTAGAGTGATATATGGATGTGATCGCTCTGCATCAGCACGGACTACCTATAGGTATCGCTACTTGTGGGACGGCTCTTACCACCGCACATACCAAGCTCATCTCCAGGCATACACCACACCTGATCTTTGCATTTGACAATGATAGTGCTGGATTTGAGGCGACGATCAGATGACTCAAGGTAGCCTACGAGCAGGACCTATATCCCAAGGTGCTGATATTTCCTGCTGAGTATAAGGATGTGGATGATTGGCTATCTGCTACGCAGAAGAATACAGAAACAAGAAATCAGAAACAAGAAGTTATGGAAACAGACCGTCATCCAGAGGGAGGGACGACCGAAGGATCCAGTCAGGATCAAGCAACTCAAGACAATGAAGAAGTCTGGAAGGAAAAATTGAAAGAGATTTCTGTGGATGGATTTGGTTGGGTGATAGGGCAGTATCAGATCAGATACGATCTAGACAATCCCGTCGAGAGAAAAAAGGTCGTACAAAATCTGTTTGAACTCCTATCCAAGATAGAGGACTATAGTATCCTGCAGATGTATTTTACCAAAGTAGCCAAGGAGCTCTCGATGAACGAAGAGCAGCTGTGGAAACAGTTTCGCCAATGGATAAAAAAATCTAGCGTCCGCAATAGTACCTATCGCGAAGAAGAGGAGACCAGACCAGATAGCTCATCCAAGATCGCCGAAAAATACCTCCTATGAGCACTCGTACACCAGTGATTTGCTCTCAAACTATGAGCTGACAATGCGATATATACCAAGTATGAAGTAGTCCTCAAGCAACTCGCTCAGTACTTCCCGACTACCGTATTGGCAGAGGTATATAGCGGGTCATTATCGCCCTCTACTCAGGAGAGCCTGGTAGAGGCGGAGATGTTTTGGGAGTTGCAGGTAGCGGATACCGAGTCAGACAAGATCACCTCAGTAGTACAACAATTTCTCCATCAGCAGATCTACAAACTCCAGAGAGTAGTAATGAAAAGCAAAAAACTCGACCATACACAGAAGCAAGAGTTGTTGGCGAAGATTAGGGGATTGTAGACTAAAACTGTTCTAGTAATAACACAATTTATAGTTCTAAAGCACCTGAGAAACTTTTAAATGTTTTATCACGCACTGCCACCAATAAGTTTCTCTACATACTCCATAACCTCTTCCAAATCAGTCTCTGATCATTCAAGTACTTTCCCTTGTGGTAGGTATATGCTACCATTTTTTGCAAATGATATTTCTATACTCTTACCATTTGGGAGTGTGATACGATAGAAAGTGAAAGTCAGAGTAGCGTGATTATTAAAATTTGTGCTTTGCTGTACGTGTAGCGTATTAAATTTCTTTTGTGTATTGTAGGCGATATAATGCTCTTTGGGTATGTGCTGTAAGTAGTCAAATCGCAGCTCGCTTTCGTCCAATGGTCTCCCATAGGTAGGATCTGTGATTCGTGAGATATATTCTGCTTGCGCTGTAGTTAGCTGCTCTGCTTGTATGAGTGGTGCTGCTATAGTATACAATTTTTTTTGGATCATTTTTTCCACTCATAGGCTTTTGCTGGCTATACTTCCAAGCAAAAATAATAGCGCTATCTTGTGCTTCTTGATGCGATACTTTCGTTTTTTCTTATCTGTTCGTACTATTTCGTTTTGCTTTTCCATATCCATTAGTAACATTTATTCCCCAAAAAGTCAATCCAATCCTCACGATTTTTTTGACTATTTTTGCCATTTTGGGTATGCGTGAGTAGTATATGGTATATAGATTTATTTGTAGATAGTATGATGCCATTGATCGATATACAACATCTCACTCGAGGATACACCAAGCAGCAACCATTGTTCAATGACTTTAGTTTTCAGCTAGAGGAGAAGGACTTTTGTTTTGTGATGGGGAGGTCTGGTGTAGGCAAGACGACCTTGGTCAAGTTCCTGATGAGGCAGTTAGTACCACCTCTTAGGACGGTGTTTCATGGCAAGGATGATATCGCGAGATATAGTGATACAGAAGTACAAAAATACAGAAGAAGAATCGGTGTAGTGTTTCAGGATTTTAAGCTTGTGGACTGGAAAAACGTGGAGCAAAATCTGAGCTACCCTCTCCAGATCAGCGATCCAGGCAGAGGTAAGACTTGATGATCGATCAAAGATCGCGTCACCAAGATGATGCATCTCCTATGACTAGAAGCCCATAGCAAACAATCTGCTCCAGCTCTGAGCTGATGAGAAAAACAAAGAGTCGCTATCGGGAGAGCATTGATCAATGAACCAGAGTTTGTGATAGCAGACGAGCCAACAGGCAATCTCGATCGAGATAGCTCCAAAAACATAGCCGATATCTTGATAGAGTCCAACAAGCTCTGAAATACGATTGTGTTTATCACACATGATCAGCAGCTGGTGGACTATGTGAGCGCCAAGCACCCCGTCAAGGTTGTGCAGATAGATTAGATTTTGAGATTATTAGATTTGTAGATTTTGAGACGAGATATATGTATTAGTTGTGATGAAATATGCTTTTTATAAAAAAACAAAAATACAATGCTATCAGAACAAAAATTATCGAATAGGCTCAGAATAGAAATCATCGAGCAGGTCGCAGAAATCGATCTTCCGTGATTTTTATTTCTCGAGATAGATGCAGCTCTCACGATGCTCAATTATTTTAAACTTTCCAATCTTCAGAGAAATCTAAAAGACTATCTTAGCTTTTTGGTAGAGTTGGCAGATGAGTACAATGCGGGTATAGAGCAGCTCGCTGCAAATCCTGCGTTTCATAGATATAGCCAGTGAGAGACGGCGTGATTTCTCACCGATCACCTCATCACCAAGGGCGTGCACATCAAGGCATCACAACAAACTCTGGTGGGTATAGAATCAGTATATCGCGTCAAATGCTTACTGAGGATGAAAGAGTTTATCAATAGGAGGATATACAACAATACGATGTGAAAAACTGCGATACAAAAGAGACTGGAGAATAGGCAGAAGAAGAATGAGGAGTAGAAAGGAGTTAGGAGTAAGGAGAAAGGAGTAAGGAGAAAGGAGTAAGGAAAAAAGGAGTGAGGGAGAGTAACAAGAGGTATGTCATCCTGAGCTTGTCGAAGGGTGCGACTCAACTTCACTACACTCGCATACTTCGATTCCGTTTTACTTCACTCAGTATGACAGACTCATGTGTAGATATGTTAGGTCTTTGATTATATCTGCACAGATCTCTCCACTTCATTCATCACTCCGTTCTTTATTGCGGTCGAGATGACAATATAGAGAAACATCAAACCAAACCGATTCTTTCGGTTTTTTTTGTTTATTTTTGGATAGATAACAATATATAGGGGGTAGTAAAATATATTTAGTATATATCGACCCATATAATGTCTGTAAACCCGCAACTAATCGTAGAAAAATATCACGATATCATCGCTGAGGAGGTGAATGTAAAGAAGGTGAGTCTGCTGTGATGAGATCAGCAGGTGACTGTCCAGTATGTCCCGCTAGGCAATACACTGTGAGCGCAGTTTGGCAAAGACACGGGTCGTATCATCGGTAGTGCCAA
Source organism: Candidatus Absconditabacterales bacterium (assembly GCA_937930555.1). Taxonomy (GTDB): domain Bacteria; phylum Patescibacteriota; class Gracilibacteria; order Absconditabacterales; family Absconditicoccaceae; genus JAHDCT01. Next base: position 16,188 of record CALHCH010000037.1, read on the forward strand.
ACAATGAAAAGCAAAAATACAGGATGATGGGAGTCTCCTGGTAGAAGATGGCAGTGATAGCTGGATGCTCTCGAGCGATCAGTATGAGCTGAGGTATAGCGGATTTGATGGACCAAATCAGATCGTGGAGGACGGAGCGATGATCGAGCTAGATCTTACGCTCACGGATGAGTTGATCGCAGAGTGAGTGGCTCGCGAGATCTCTAGATTTCTCAATCAGATGAGAAAAGATGCTGACTACGATGTGAGTGATAGGATACAGGTAGGATACCAGACAGATCACGCACCATATGCTGCACTGATCGTAGCACATCAGGAGTATCTCCAGACTGAGGCACTAGTCGCATCATTTGTGGCTGATCAGATCGAGAGTGACCATAGTGCGACATTTGAGCTAGATGGACATGAGGTGATGTTTTATGTGAAGAGGTAGGTGGAGGAAAAAGGAGTAAGGAGTAAGGAATGTAGGGACGCTGGCTTGCCGCGTCCTGACTTCCGTTGCAAATCCTCCCCAGCCCTCCTTTATCAAGGAGGGAGTACGTAAGTATATATCTAAAAAGCTGCGATAGCCACTTATGTTCCTCCCTTGATTATCATCCTCTTCCTGTTGAGAAAAAGGGAGGTAGGAGGGATTTGCGATAGCCATTACCATATAAAATACAATAAATTTACCATATACCACTACATATGAAATTTCTCGTACAAAGAGTCTCGCAGGCGAGTGTATATATCGCTGACGCTGATCATACCAATAGTATTGGTCAATGATTGTTGATATATGTAGGAATACACAAGGACGACGTGACAGACAATCGAAAAGAGAAGGTCGATAAATTTGTCAGGAGAGTGGACAAGCTCGAACTTTTTTCTGTTGGAGAGTTGCCCTCACCCCCAGCCCCTCTCCCAAAAGGAGAGGGGAGAAAGAAGTCTGTGGGGCTACGTGATATAGACGGAGAGCTGCTCGTGATCTCCAATTTTACCCTCTACGGGAGAAACAAAAAAGCCGGGAGTATAGATTTTACTCATGCGGCATCATATGATCTCGCTGAGCCAATATATGATTATCTCATACAAGAGCTCCGTAACAAATGAATCACTACGCAGACTGGCCAATTTGGTGCGATGATGCAGGTGACTAGCGTGCTAGATGGTCCGGTGAATGTGATATTGGAGTGGTAGGATATTTTTTTATAATAATTTTGTTATGCAAATAACTTATTTTGGGACCTGAGCAGCATTGAACCCAAATGTGGATACAACACATTTTGAAATTTCTGATTGAAAGAATCTTTTATATGTGGATGCATGAGCTTGAGCGAATCTCACACAAAAAGTATTGAGATGAGAAATTGATATGCCAAGTTATATTTTTATGACACACTGCCACTCAGATCATCTACTCTGATTAGCACATCTTATTAGAATTATCAGAGATAAATCTATGAAAATAATTTGCTCGACATCTCTAAAAGAGAAAATATTTCAATTAATGTATCTGATTTGAAAATGAGAACGATTTGATAAAAAAGTTGCGATGTGAAATATTGAATTTATCAATGTTATTGATTGAGAAGCTATTGAAATATATGATTGGGTTATGATTCCAATAGATATTAATTCTGAAAAGACGGAGCAATTTTGATTTGAATTAAAAATTAAAGATAAACATATTGTATTCTTTTGAGATGAAGCAATAAATGCCCTTGATAGGAATGATCTTATAAAGTATGAATGATGTGATTGGCTGCTATGTGAAACATTTTGCGCTGAAAATCAAAAAGAAGTCATGAGACCTTATCAGAAAGCTCATATTACAGCATATGATGCCTGAAAAATATGATCTAGATTGAGGGCAAGTAATATGGTGTTATCTCACATAGCTGAGACGCAATGATTGCCGAGAAATCAACAGTTAATGGATATCAAGTGAGAGGCAGAATCAATCTTTGAATGAAAAGTGTACACACCTATTGATGGTGAATCGATAACGATTGACTAGATTTTTCTTTTTTGAAATTTTATATAGTACGTTGACTCGCATCCTTCGACAAGCTCAGGATGACAGACTCACGTTTTTTTTTCTTTAAGTATGTATACATTGTGTCATATTTCTTGATGCGATTTAAGTATACTTAAAACTCCTGTGTATTTTCTCTACATCCCCACCTTCTTCTTTACTTCTTCCCATATCCTGACCATAGCTCGCGTGTCTTGCTTGCAGTACTGGAGGAGGTCGGCTCTGACACTGTCGGCCTGGTCTCCGAGCAGGCCCTGTGCGAGCTGTGCTAGATAGTCTGCCGCGATCGCACCATTTGGTACTGCCAGACCGTCGTAGGAGATGTCCGTGAGGACGGGGAGGACTTTTTTTATAGAACACGACCCGCCAAATCTACGATCAAAGTATAGCTGATCTTTGAATATGTCCATAAGGTCAAAAGTATTGGTATTCACCTTGGCGAATATCTCCTCATACTCTGGATACATCACTGCAGTTTCATTGTTTCTCGAGTTTTCAAATCACTTGTACCACACGATATAGCTCCCATCTCCAGATCAGAAGTCGTGTACGAGCTGATCGATGAGAGGTTTGTTGTCGGTCTGTCCGTGCTGGATGAGTCACTCGGTGTGAGTGATGCTCCCATCCTCATCTATACGATGCATCGAGTACTGAGATATCACCTGCTGTCGCGAGTGTGTCTGCTCAAACACCGGGATAGGCACTGATATCGTCTCATAATCATAAAAGTATAATGGATACTGGAGTGAGTCTAGTCTATTTTTGATGGATTTGGTATCTATGACTGTCTCTCACTGATCTCGCAGATCGAGATAGCGCATCAGTGCAGTCTCCTCTCACTTACTATTGCAAAACGATTCGCGATCCATCGCATCCAGATCGGTTATCATATGCTTGCCTGCGTGGTATAGAGGCGCTGATTTGACACCGATACGTGGGAGCTTTCGGATACTTTGCTTGGCCGGCAAGGTGCCAAAATAGCTCATATGGTCCTGCCCCTCATATGGATACAGAGCATCCAGCTCGTCCTTGGTAAGTGGTATATGCTGCTGGATATTAGATATTATATGGTCCATAAGTGCTGGCTCCATCAGCTCGTCTGATACATCCTCACGTGAGAGTAGTTGATCGAGATCGATGTCTCAATCTTTTTTGTATTCTTTATTTAGATGGACGATGTATATATTGCCTGAGTACATCATCCCGAGTGCCCCACGCAGCACCTTGTCCTGAAACGAGACATCAGCGATCAGATCGTCTAGGAGAGGAGCGGCCTTGGATTTTTTGCGGATACCATTTTTTGCTTTTACTTCTCGGAGATCATAGGTACCAGACTCGTTCTGGACTAGCATATCACACTTGCAAAATAATCCGTCATGCACAAATCCTGGCTGGTATATCACCTCAGCCTGGCTTGCCATCGCCTCCTGGGTACGTGTGTGATAGGTCGCATGTCGCTGAGTATATCAGAGACTGGTGGTGTCTACATGTGCTATATGGCGATCTGTGAGTGATGCTAGGACCGCATCTTCCACTGCCTGGCCGACCTTGGCACCATCTATCCCAGCGTATCTAATCTGATTGATGAGCTTGTAAGTATCTTTATCGTTTTTGGACCACCAAGCGAGTTGGGGCATATTGATATATTCTTTAAATAGTGATTTGGATATGATCATATATAGTATATGGTTAGTGATGAATGGTTGTGTATACAAACCCCTACCCTAAAGGATCCCTTCCCCTTATCAGGGGACAACGCGTATGAGATCAGTATAAGGGAGGTGGTCTCGACGAGGTACGAGTTATCAGGGGACAACGCGTATGAGATCAGTATAAGGGAGGTGGTCTCGACGAGGTACGAGGAGAGGTCGGAGGGTTTGAAAAACGTTGATTTTACTATACTATTCGTTTTTGGATATACAATGCTTAGACAACAAAAAAATCCCAATTGCTTGGGATTTTTTTACAGTTTTTAGGAATTTGATTATTCTTGTTCCTGTTGCTGTTCTTCTTGTTCTTCATCGTCACCGTCGTCTCCAGTAGATCCTCCTGAGTTTCCAGTAGGTACTACTTCCTGAGCAGCTGATCTTCCATCTCTTCCTTCACCTACTACGAATTCTACTTCGTCGTTTTCTTGTGGTTCGTATCCTTCAGTTGCCTGAGTGATATGGAAGAATAGATCGTCGCTACCATCCTCTGGTACGATAAATCCAAAACCTTTGTCTGCGTTGTAAAATTTAACAACTCCTAACATGATGTGTGTAATAATAATTTAAAAGCGCCTATCTATAAAAATAAGATAGTCCGCCAATTCCAATGTAACCAACTCCTTACGCGTAGTAATGAATATGATAGTGGTAATTGACTTCGTGCATAGTGTGGGCTAAGCCACAGTCGGAATATACTCATAGAATCCCAAAATGCAAGCATATATGCACTAATACGGCATGACATATATTAGAACACAAAAGTAAAGAAAAATCGATTTTCTTGCTATTTTTGTGATTTTTGTTTGAAAATGAGGGAGAGATGAGTATGTTACTTTACGTTTCAAACTACCTTATGAGATCTTATTGCTTGCTAAGAAAATATGGCGATCGTAGCTCAGTTGGTAGAGCCCTGGTTTGTGGTACCAGTTGTCGCGGGTTCGAGCCCCGTCGATCGCCCCACGATTGTATAGATAGTTTGCAAACATATAACACACAAAAAACTCTCAACTTGTTTTGAGAGTTTTTTGATTGTGGAATGAAATTAAAGTTTTCAACATATATCAAAAGTATCTTTATATTCCTTTTTGACTATATCTTTCCGTCGTTTGGTTTCTCATTTGTTTTTGGGTATATGTGTTTTCATATAGATCAAAAGAACATCAAATTTACTCGTCTTTTTGTCTCGGTGTATAATTGCTCTGTTTCAAGATGCATGTGGAGAAATTTTGGATCAAGCAATACTAAATTCAATTTTTAGTATAGAAGAGTCGTCATATGAAATTATTTCTTCAATCAATGTTGTTTTTAGAAATTTATCAACACGTTCTATCATAAGAGATATGGCATTGTAGGTTTTATGTCGAGCGGTTTTATACTTCTTTTTAAAACTTTTTAAGAAATGGCGTTCGGCATATTTCTGTATGAGTATACTAGTAGACATTTGCAGGGTCTTCTTGAGTGATAAAATCATAAGATATCAGCTCTTTGTCATCACACATCATCCATGGGAGTTGATTGTGGGTAAATGTGACAATATCATTTGTGTTTTTTCTTTGTCGTTTTTTTGAAATTTCCATCAATAATTCTTTTTCTTCATTGCTGAGCAAAGTATCTTGAGTATCAGTGATATTGGAAATCATATGAGCGGATCATTTTATTTCCAAAAGAATAGACTCATCTGCGGTAAGCTCCTCGATAGTGGTAAAGTATATGTCTGGTACAGGTCATTGCTTGATTCTTCTATATTTGAGTCCAGTGATTGGGGTGAGATGATTGTAATATCGAGCAAAGTCCAATAGGTAGCAAAGTTTTGCTAATTTTGTTTTTGTAATCTTGAGATCATGTTCTGCTCATCAATATTTAATAAAGTTTTTGATTATTTGCTTGTACTTTTCTCGATCAAAAGTGTTCTCATCATGTATTATTGCTCATGTTTTTTGATCAACAAAATCTGAAACATTGCACTCATACAAATTTGCCAATTTAACCGCTTGTCATAGAGTCAAATCACTTTTTCATTGTTCGATGCGACTATATGTCTGACGAGAAACACAAAGTAATTCAGCTATTTCTTGCTGATTCAATCACCTGTCTCTACGTAGTTCTTGAATATTGATCATTAGCTGTATTATCAATAAATGGTAAAATTATAAACATTATTCTTTTAATTACAAGAAAATGTTATATTATTTAACATATAGTGTTCGAAAAATCTTCGAAGAAGATTGCCAAGAAACTCGCTTCGTGTAAATAAAGATCATAGCGATCTTTGTGTGAGAATAGTCTAAACGTCTTCGAACGTGACCGCAAGAAGTGTTCTGAAGTAAAACGAATTCTTATCAGAATTTGTTTTATTCGCGTTCGATTTGAGTATCACTCAGATATCTCTATAGTGAGAGTAATACACTTTTGCTCTCACTATATACTATGGCACAGCTGTTTTCCAAGACGACCATACAGGATCAGATACAGATATATGATGGCGTAGATATGTCAGATGCTATCCAGATCGTCACAGACCTATATGCAGATCAAAAAAACTGACTCACCAAGGATGAGACGAGATACGAGCAGCGTTTCAATGGATTGTTTTTTGGTGAATTGTTGTGATATGAAGAAAACAAAAATAGACACCCCAAAGCGAGTACGCCAGTGTGAGGAAAGATAGCTGATCTCGGACTGGGTATATACTCGGATGGCAAGTATAGCTATGAGTGAGTACGTGTGATAGTAGAGCTCAAATGATCTACTGCCTCACTAGACAAAAAACAAGCATCCTATGGTGGGCAGACACCCGTAGACCAATGATTTGGATATAAGACATCGTTTACCCAAGATCCACGACTGGTGGTGAGCAATTTTGGTAGTATCAGGCTATATAGGGACAACAAGCAGGACTATGAGGTGTGGACACTAGAGGAGCTAGCCAGTGGAGACAATGACTGGTATGAACTCAAAAAACTCCTCCTCCTGATGCAAAAGAAAAACCTCATCGCTGCAAGCGGTGAGTCATATACCCAAAAACTCCTCACCAAGTTTCGTTATGATCAAGAGCATATCAGCAAGAAGTTTTATACTGAATACAAGGCGTTGAGACTGGAGCTGATCAATGATATCAGATCTCGCAATGACTGAGTGACGATCGATCTCGTCGTAGAAAAAGCACAAAAACTTATAGATCGCGTGATTTTTGTTCATTTTTGTGAAGACAAGGGATTGTTGCCTGCGGATAAACTCAAGGAGGTGATCGAGTTTGGAGAAAAAGCGATGAGTCCGACGTTTCAGACGCTGACCAACTTTTTTGAGGCGGTAAATAGCGGGAGTCCCAAGCTGGAGATACCTAATGGATATAATGGATGATTGTTTCATAAGGATCCTGAGCTGGATGCGTTGCAGGTAGGGGATGAGATATGTCGCAAGTTTGTGGCGTTGTGATTGTATGATTTTGATGGGGAGCTCTCGGTCAATATACTGGGGCATATTTTTGAACAATCGATCTCTGATCTGGAGCAGCTCAAGATAGATCTGCTGGGCACCGAGACACAGACCGATGATCTCGTGGAGACCAAAACCTCCAAACGCAAAAAGGATGGGATTTTTTATACGCCTGAGTACATCGTGGACTATATCATCCAGCACTCGCTGATGACACGACTAGAGGAGCAAGAGGCTGCCTGTATGGCCAAGATCGGTAAAAAAAAATGATATAAGGATGAGCTAGAGGCGACGATGGCATATCAGGCGATCTTGCAGTGAGTCAAGGTGCTAGATCCTGCCTGTGGGTCTGGTGCGTTTTTGGTCAAGGTATTTGACTACCTGTATGCAGAAAACAAGCGTGTGGGTGCTATCGTGGGGTCGTTGTTTGATGATGATGCACTGTACAAAAACATCCTGAGCCAAAACATCTACGGAGTCGATCTCAATGCCGAATCTGTAGAGATCACCAAGCTCTCACTCTGGCTCAAATCAGCTCAAAAATGAAAGAAACTCAATAACCTAGATAAAAATATCAAGTGCGGAAATTCTTTGATCGATGATCCTGAGGTGGCAGGAGATAAGGCGTTTGACTGGCATATAGAATTTAAGGATATAATGAATGAATGAGGGTTTGATGTGGTGGTGGGGAATCCGCCTTATGTTTCATTTCAAAATATTCAGAAGAAAATTAAGAGACATATGAGTGTCATATACCAATCTGCTACTTGAAAATATGATTTATATGTGTTGTTTGTGGAATTAGCGATCAACACACTAAAGCATTGATGAAAATTTTCATATATTATTCCGAATAAATTCATTCTCTCAGAGTATTGAAATTGAATGAAGGGAGTAGTTTTAGAAAACTCTATAGTTTGATTACTTGATTTACAAGAAATCAATGTTTTTGAGGATGCTTCTACATATCCTTGTATTCTAACTGTTTCGAAACAGAGCATTAAAAATAATTCATTTCAGTATGTTTATGTAACAGATCAGGAGCTGAATTGAAAGAAGCAAATGATCAAGCAAGACTGATTGTGAGTTAGTTGACGATCTTTGGCGAGTGAATTAACTTGAGATATTCTTCTTAAAATTGAAAAATGAAACACTTCCCTCAAGGAATTGGCTAATGAGATAACGCAAGGCCTTAGAACTTGAAAATTAGATGTTTTTTGCACAGATTTAAATGTTGAATTTATTGAGGATAGATGATTCAGTAAAAATTTGATACACAGAGTTTACACCTGAAGTAATGTTAAAAGATATCAATTTAATTTTGATGAAAATTATATTTGTTATCCATACACAGCAGATTGAAGTATTATTGATATTGATAATTTTCCAAATTGGAGAAAATATTTTCTTGAAAATAAAGAACTTCTAATGAAAAGAAAAGATAGTTGAAAAATATTTTCTGACACTGCAAAAAAATATTATGAATATCGAGATAAAAAACAGGTGGTCTTCAATAAGCCAAAAATAGTTTTTCCAGATATTTCAAAGCAAAATAATTTCTTCTTAGATCTCGAATGAATACCATACATTAATAGTTGTTATTGAATTTTTTTAAAAGATGTTTCTTTGTATAAATTTGTAACTTTAATATTAAACTCTAAAATCTTTTGATTTTATATTAAAAATGTGTCTCCATCAGTAAGATGATGATACTTTAGATATAAAACATGATATTTGCAAAAATTTCATATCCCAATAATTGATAAGATTCAAATTGATGGATATGATGCGATATATGAAAAAATATCCCAATGCCATACAAAGTATTATACAACACTCCAGCAGACACTCGATCTCCTGCAGAGTGAGTACTGACTCGACAAGATCCCCAAAAAGCTCCAGAAATTTACGGAGCTTGATTTTGAGACATTTGTAAAAACGCTCAAGCTCAAGAAACTCTCCCTGGATCAGAAAGAAGAACTGATGGCATACTTCAACAAAAAGCACAAGCTCCTCTCCGACCTCCAGTCTCAGATCGACACGCTCGATAGCGAGATAGACGAGATGGTGTTTGATCTATATGGGTTGAGCGAGGAGGAGAGAAGGATTGTGTTGGGAGGGTAGATTTATTTACAAAAACTTGTAATGAAAGACTTAATGAATGATAAGGTTACTATAATTAAACCTGATTGACTGACTAGTGAATTAGAGTGTAGTTTTCAGTCGAAAGCAATCTATGTTGATTGAACATATGATCTAGCTGACGAATGAGATAGGGTAATTAGAAAAATAACTGATACAAAGTCAGAGGAGTATGTAATTGATTGAATTGAGTACTTTGCTATTTGAGATAGACTTATGGCTCATACTAAAATCACATACTCTAAAAGTAATAAACCACAGAAGAATCATCCTGCAAATATATCTATATGAACAGTAAATCAATATTGAGGAAATTTTACAGCAGTAAATAATTGAAATGTCATTGTTCAAGACACAGATATTGACAGTATAATTAAGCTAATAAACTCTCAGGACTACAAAAATAAAGAGGAATTAAAATCAATCTTAGAGGAGTATAAATTATCCAAAGATGAATCTAAAATTCGTAAATTCTTTTCTTTATTTTCAGATGTTGCTAGTTTATCACAATTGATTGCCTGGATCTTGTCATTAACTTGATAAGACTCTTTCTTAATTTTTTCTATTTCAAGCATGCTCAACTTTACCCTAACAAACACCATGATACGCGAGATAGAACAAATCTATCGTGTTTGGTGAGTGATCGAAAACGCTCCCATCGTACCAGAACGAGAACAAAAACTCAAACATATAGCCAGACTACGTAGCTGAGTCTACAGCACCAAGATAGAATGAAACCGTATCTCCTATGATGATGCAGAAAAAATGCTTCGTGGAGAAAAAATCGAAGCTAGACCAAGAGATCAACAAGAACTAAACAATTATATGAATGTCTTGGATTATATTGAACAACAAGAATCCACCAAAGAAATCACAGATAAGCATATCTTCAAAATACATCAACTGACGACCAAAAAAATCCTAGATTCATGATATCATAACAAGCGAAGAAATGAGGCAAATGCAGTGTATAACGAATGATGATGAATCGTGTATCTTCCACCAGAATGGAAAGAAGTACCAAAGCTTATGGATGACTTACTACATTATATCAATACGCAAGATGAAGTATCCGTAATTATTAGAGCTGCATTGTTGCATCATTGATTTGTAATCATACATCCATTCATAGATGGGAACTGAAGAACAGCCAGAGCGTTGACTCAATTATTTTTGTATCAACAATGATTCAATACCAAAAAATATTTCTCTCTAGAAGAATACTACGATAATGATCTCACTAATTACTATGAAGCTATCTTTATAGGAAACGATTTCTATCAAGCACAAAAAGAGTGAATAGATAGTGTAAAGTTTATAGAGTATTTTCTTGCCTGACTAGCTCATGAACTAAACTACCTTAAAAAGAAAGTATCATCAATCTCACAAGACAGCAAGCGAGAAGAAAAGTTAAAAAAAGCATGACTGAGCAATAGACAAATACATATAGCAACAACGATCAAAGAAAAATGAATAGTAAGCTCTTCAGACTTGCTCGCTATCTACAATGTGAGTAGTGCAACTATCAAAAGAGATCTCAAGAAACTCTCTGATGCCTGACTTATCATTGCTCAATGAGATACTAAAGCAAGAAAGTATCTTCCAATTATGAGCGAATAATGATCGAAAAGTGAGCGAAATATTTATTTCCCAAATTTTTTCATCTAGCTTGCAAAGCTTTAATTGTTATGACAGTGATTGTAATTTTTTAATCATTTTTTGTAAAACACAAACATGTCAGTATTTGAGCTATTCTTAGAGGATACGCATGGATAGTATAGCTTTTCCACGATTGTACTAGGTAGTTTCAAACATAGTAACAATCAAAAAGTATCAAAAAACTCTCAAAATCGTTGAGAGTTTTTGTCTAGTATGGGGCAAAAAATGATTTACTCACTTGCATTGAGCTCTACCCACAACTCATTTCTCCTATTTTTTGAAGCAACCCAAGGTCCGTCATACAGTGAGAGGGTAGGGAGTCCATATCGTACGATACCTACTTTGCTTAGTTGCTGCTGAAACTCAGCTCGCTGTGCATCCACCACACTCTCAGACGTCCAACCTGAGAATCTTTTTACTGCTTTTAGCGATCCTGGGACTTGCTTGAGTATGATCCTATCGGTGTTTGGCTGTGGGAGTGTCTGCATAGTCCACTGACTCGGCATGATAAATGCTGTCTCATATGAGTCAGTATCTAGCGGTATCCTCATCACAGGCGAGGTCATAGCGATCTCAGCCCTATCACTATTGTTGCCAAATATATACGACGAAAGATACTCAAAAGCGTCATCATTGTTTTGGCCGAGTGGTCAGTCATTGCGTACTATAGCTAGTATCTGATCTGGGAGCTGCACGATCTCAAATCCATCATACGACTCAGCAAAATCTTCGCGAGTCAGCTGTTTTTTTGCATTTTTTTGTATTCACGTTAAGAGGTAGTTTACTATATATGTCGCCTTGTCTGTAGATACTTGCTTGGATATTGTATCTAGTGCTGCTATCACCTTCTCACGAAACGGTTTTCATTGTCTGATGATGAGTATCTCTAGCTCTGTGATCTTGGTGTCTAGGAGAGAGGTGAGCTCGTCGCTGGGAGTATATGCGTAGGCGCTAGTGGAGCATAGTAGGAGAGCGAGGATGCTAAGGATGTATTTCATGACAAAATATAGAGGCTAAAACTCCTTACTCATCAAACTTAAATGAAATCCTTGATTTGACGGTAGGAATAGTGGAGTATCGACGAGGGGAGATAGATATTTTTGCTGCATCGATTTCTGGATATGAGAGGATGATTTTCTTGGCTTCTTCGGCATCTAGACCTATAATTCTATCTTTGATTTCGTTGATGACTCAGAGTGCGTCTTCATTTATATTGTACATCTTGATCACGGGGACCTTAGTGGGTATGATATAATGAAACGGCAACTTCTCATTGGCTTCGACATGGATCTTGTCATACATTGTGATACCATTGCGGTCATACTGGTGTACATATATACTATCTTGGGCTCTTTGGGTGAGGTATTGTTCTACTACATTTTTTAGATCTGGTCGGTATATATATGGGTAGTAGAGATTGGTTTCTATTTTTCATTCCACAAATGATGTTTTTTCTCCTACTTCAGACGTAGTGATCAGCTCATTGAGTTCATAGTTGTATAGATCTTCGTAGGGCAGCACAATAATATCTGGATCTCACTCGATATTTGTTTTCAAAAAATTTGACTTACCACTCTCCATATTGTTTACGATATCTTGTTCGATTTGTTTGACGTCTTCTTCGATCACTGTACCCGTCTCTATCGTCTCTCCACCCGCAAAATCTCTCACCGCCGCCGCCCGTACTGTGGGCTGATCATCAGACTCATCTTGTAGATTTTTGAAGTATAGCATCTTACCTTTTGGTATATTTCACAGCTCTCAGATCATCTGACCATTTTCAAAATTGCTTTCTGCTACCACCTTGACTCTAGCTGTACCAGGATCTTCAGGTGTTCAGGCAGGTACATCTATTCTTTTTTGGGTTTTGTATAGCACTCACTCATCAGTGATCAGAGTAGAATTATCCAACAACGAATACGTAAAATCATTGGTGTTTTTGATCTCTACAGTACCAGATGCTGGTTTTTGACTATACTTGATATTTTGCACATTGAGGTTCATAGTGTATTTGTATGGTAGGCTGCCTATATGATAGGGCAGCGAGAGGTACGACTGAAACTGATGTACCTGTTTGTCCTGCACAGGAAAATAACGAAAATTGTACACCACATGTTCTATCTGATATGCGGGATTGATCTTGATGGTCGTATTGGGTGATATCAGCGTCCAAAAAACGTATAGCAAGGTAATCAATACTCACAACTCAGCAAGTAATACAAATGCAGAAAAGTAACTCTTTTTGATAAGTAGATTTTTGTGAAAACTTGTCGCGGTACCTAGATATTTTTTATAGCTTTTGATTTTTGACCACCAGTTTTGTAGTTGTTCGTCTACGTACACGAGGTTTGATGATTGGAGGTATCTCTTGGTTTTGATGGTGCGTGATACAAATGTGACATCTAGATGGAGCTCTTGTATGAGATTTTCTAGGTAGTTGCTTCGTCGTTTATGCTGAAAAATACGATGATCCGGATGTATATCCAAAACAACTTTTTTGTAGTTTGGTACTTTCTTGAGTGCTTGCACGATCTTGTATATGCTATCGTGCTCTCCAAATTGTATTTTCATCAGCTACTCTAATGTAAACGATTTTTTTAAGCGTATTTTTACTCTAAAATAATTTTTGTGGGATTTGTAGTAAATAGACTTTAAATTTAGGTGTATTTACTACGTAGTATATCGACGTAATTATAAGATATGACCTACTGTTTGACGATCTCGTGAGGTACAATAAATAGTTCAATTTTATAATCGATATACTATATGATACTTTGAGTTTGTAAAGCAAAAAGAGCTATATGTTTTATTGTCTTTGATCTGTATGCAAACGTAAATTGGTATAAAAATGATACACGCGAAAGTATTTCCATACGATGACTCACACTGCTCACAAGAGGGCGATATTTTTGATATCTCGAGTTTTGATCAATGAAAATACGAGATGTCTAGGATATGCCTGAAATAAGATCAAAAGGCACACCATACACAAAAATACTACCCATCACACAAAGCCATATCCTCTCATCTGCGGTCTACGTGCACGCAGGATCTTGGTGATCAGCAGGAGTACCAGTGCGATGCACGATAGATACAATCCTAGTGGCATCACCGTATCATATCTAGCCACATTGGACTCAGGATGAAACGCTGATATAGATAGGTAGCCATCACTAGGCTCTCAAATAAAATTGTCTCATAATAACAGAAAAAATCCTAAGGGTATACATGCTCGCATCATACTCAAAAATCGAGTATCTATCCATCTCACATGTGTATGTGGATCAGCTATGCTGGACAAAAAATGTCTGACACATCATCAGATCGCTATCACAATACCTACTAGATGAAACGTATAGTCAGCTGGGGATATATATGATAGGAGCTGGTGTCGCGTGCTAGGTATGATCACAAAGTCACCTATGAGATACCATACATACTGCGAGACAAAATATATTACTATCAAATAGGCTGGGACTCTTTTTCCAAACTCAGATCGATCGATATCGTAAAATCTTGCATATCTTTTGGTGGCTCGCAAAAACGTGAGTATGCATATAATGATACCTATCCCTGTCATATGTAGCTGCGTCCCAAAAATATCTAAGAAAGGATACATAGTAAATAAAGTTTAAATTTTAAAATTTAAATTTTAAACTTTAATTCTATCTCAAAAAGTGCGTTAATTTCTTTTCTCTGATACCTACGATTCTGATGGTACCAGGGTAGTCGAGTTGTTCCTCTATTTTTGCTCAGATTTCACCTGTGAGCTCTTCCATTTTTTTGTCATCGATCGTACTAGGATTAAAAAACGCCATAATCTCTCTCCCAGCCGACATAATATATGCTTTTTCTACTCCATCTACACTCGTGATAAGGTTTTCTAGTGTACCCATTCTTTCTATAAAGATGTCTTTGGTGTCTGATCTCGCTCAGAGTCTAGATGCGGATATAGCATCTGCTGCTGCTACCACAAACGCCTCTGGATACAACATAGGCACGTCAAAATGATGCCCCTCAGCAGTATTTACAATCACATCATGCATCTTATGTTTTCTGAGAAACTCTGCACCTGTCCTAGTATGGGCTTCTCCATTTCCTGATTCTATCTTACCGATATCATGCAGGAGCCCAGCTTTTTTGGCTAGATCAGCATTGAGTCAGAGTTCGTTGGCGAGGAGTTCTGAGAGTTTGGCTACTTCGATACTATGGAGTCGCAAGTTTTGACCATAGCTGTATCTCAAGAAAAATTTACCAATCGTTTCCACCACTTCTGGCTTCATCATCGGGAGATTGAGGATCGTGAGTGCCTCCTTCCCTTTTTTCATAAATCTTTCTGGCATGCCTTTTAGGACCTCTTCATACATCTTTTCGATAAACACTGGATTGATCCTTCCGTCCTTGACGAGCTTATCCATTGTCGCTTTGGCGACAAATCTTTTTTCTGGATCAAAACTTGAGATCTTGATGGTCATAGGCGTATCGTCGATAGTGACCTCCACACCAGTTGCTTTTTCAAATGCATTAATATTTCTCCCTTCTCTACCGATGATCTTCCCTTTCATATCTTCGCTTGGGAGGTCGATGAGACTCACTACATGCTCGTTGAGTCATTCTTGTGCCACTCTTGGGAGTACCTTGGCGATGATTTGTGCAGCCTCATCTTTTGCTTCTTCTTCCTTGATGCTCTTCCATTTATTCACAAATCTCTTGATCTCCTCTTTGTTTTCTGTCTCGATCTGCTCAAACAATTGTTTTTTGGCGTCTTCTGGAGACATACCGCTCAGATCAGACAATATCGTTTTTTCTTTTTCTAACGTTGCGTCTAGTTCTTTTTCTTTTTCCAGGATTTCTTCTTTTTTCTGGTCTAGTTTTTCTATTCTTTGTTCGAGTTTTTCTTCTTTTTGTCACAGTTTTTCTTCATATTGATCTATCTTTTTTTGTTTATGTTCTGCTTCTTTTTCTGATTTTGTGACTATCTCCTCAGCTTTTTGGACGATATGGGATGACTTTTTTTCTGCATCGGAGATGATTGTTCTCGCTTCTTGCTCGAGCTTTCTGATCTCTCACATCAGACCATCTTTTTTGTTTTGCACGTTTTTTTCTGTAGTATTTTTGCCTCCTCGTCGACCTGCACCTGCTCACAGCAGCAGTCAGATGATGATACTTATGATATCCATTGATGATAATTAATGATTAAAAATTGATAAGTAATAATGTATTAGCAATATGTGTTTTGAAATACTAGATAAACAAAAGTTTCTATACTCTCGTATAGACAATAAAAAACGACAAAAATTCGCCAACCTACTAGTTGGCTATGAGTGTATGTAAATGCAGGCAACTCCTTGTATATATGTAACTCATAAGGTCGTGATTATTATCTATGTACTGGCAGTGTAGGGATGTGATGTGGGTATGCAAGTGGTGAGGTATATAGAATAGTCTATGAGTTTTGACAAATAATAATCTAGTGTATATACTTATATTGTATTGTGATTTTATATATGACTCATTATATGAAGTTTTTTGAAAAGCTCAGATCATTGTGATGATCAGAAGTCTCACGCCTCCCCCCCCATATCTATATACACAACTAAATCTTCAAAATGCACTGGAGGATAGTTTGCAATCACTAGAAGATCTCGAGATAGTGGATGCTATACGAGATATGAGAGCACTAGTACAGATAGAACAAGATCAGATGAGACTATGAGATAGACTATCTCAAATCAAAGAGTATATCTTGAGTAAACTTGTTGCTGTTATGGCTACTTTTGTCATTAATCAGGATCAAGAGGGTATTGATTTTATTCTAAAAAAGTTTGGGTACGATACAGACAACAATACATTGAATAAAAGTATCTATGATATCTATGAGTCTCTTACAAGTCTAGAATGAGAAAATTATACACAAGATGCTATATATGAGGAGATTAGAAAAAAACTCAAAGAAGATGAGATATTGGGCAAAAAAGAGATACTAGAACAGCAGATACAGGAACAAGTGCAAAAATACGGTAGATCATTGGAGCAATATCGCCTACTAGCCAAAAATCTAGATACATGCATGACGCCAGCACAGTACGCACAAGATCTCAAAGAATCCCTCAAGTCAACAAAATGAGATATGAACACATGACAACAATTGTTGGCTATGGATGTACAAGATAAGATACTTGAGTATCAAAACACTCGAGAGCAAAAGAAAGAAAAATTGAATGTATTGCGTACTGAATTACTCCAATGACGAAAATCTTTGGAAAAGATAAAATTTGCCGAACAAGAAGAAAAAGCTCAAGAGATGCTGGTGGATTTGCAGTCCAAGAGTTTAGATACACTACATCCATTGACCAACGAAGATTGCCTGGAAGTTATACAATATCTCGAACAACGAGCAAAAGATATAGTCTGACTCAGACAACAATTGAAAATCAATTCATCTCTCAGTGTAGATCTCAGTGCTCCCAAGGAGGCCTGAAAGATGTCTCGACCATATATGATACAGGCATATGAGATACACGCAGATATGCTTACAAAGCAAGAACATCGTACCCTATGAGTCGATGTAAAATATGTAAGTGATCTAACTCCTTATCTAGATCAAGAGATCCAAAAACTAGGTGATGATATTAAGATATTTGATGATCTACTGGAAAGAGAAAAGCATCACTTTTTTGATGCATGATACGCTCACCCAAAACAAGTAGAAATTGTTTTTTTGGTACACAAACATAAGGAAACACTGGAAAAGATAAGAATACTCAATAGGTGTATGCAGCATGATAAACGTAAATTGGCACATATACATATACTAATGGATGAGTATGCTGGCAAAAAAAGCCCTCTGAGTAGATTTTGTTTACTACATAGTGCTGATTATATTTTTGATCTAGAAGAGCAAAAAACTGTAGTGGTAAAGTGAGATAAATTTTATGAATTGCAGTGACAGATGCCTCATGTAGATCACAATCTCAATGCGGTAGGACTCTACAATAAATATATCGACATACGTCTCATCCCAATCACTCAAGATCATATACTGTATCAAGATCTACGAAACCCAAACTCCAAGCTTACTCATATGGTGCAACAAAGTCAGAAGGATAAGAAGTATAATGATAAGCTATCTATCGAACAACAATATGATATCCTGCTACAAGATAGCCTATATCTCTATAGCACCCAAAGTCATGAGATACAAAAAACGTCTCAACATCCTAGTTGACACATCCTATCAAATAAATTGCTGTCATATGGTTGAGATAGATATCTCACTTCTACATGAGAAGATGTCTTTGAAAAATCTTTTGTATTTGCATGAAAATTTGACGGATCTATAGCTAAGGTGAAAGATGAATGACAGTACTTGATGGATAGAGATGGTCTCAATATGCTTGAAGGCGAGTATACAGACATGGGTGAGTATGTAGAATGATATCTCGCTGTACAATGACCTGAAGGTCGACATTTTCTAGATGAAACAGGTAAAAGAAGCTTTGATGATAGAAATTTTAATGAAATTATGGAAAAGAAATTTTCGGAGTGATTTGCAGCTGTCAAAAAAAGAAAGAAGTGGTTTTATATCAACTATCGCTGAGAAAATGCATTTGTAGACAAAGGATGAGAGAATAAGATCTATGATTATGCATATCCTTTTTCGGAATGACTAGCTGTGGTGAAAAAATGAGATACATACATTATCATCGACAGACAATGAAAACAGATGTTTGGTAAAACCTTTTTTAGCATTGAACATCCTTATCAATTTGTGGATTGAAAACTAAGAGTGCAATCCAAGAAAGGTAGAGATCGGAGAGAGGTAGATACCAAAGGAAATTTGATTGATGTCTAGTCATAGAGAGTTTCTATTACAGTATATCGATTATAAAATTGAACTATATATTGTACCTCACGAGACTGTGAAACAGTAGTTTATATGATATAATTACGTTTATATACTACGTAGTAAATATATCTACATTTAAAGTCTATTTACTATACTTGCATCATCACATTCACTCACTGCAAGTAATCATCATATATCGTACCACATCTCTGTATATGTACTATATAAGCTGTATATGATAACGTGCATTACTTGCACTACTACTTGCATTGGTGATATATCGCTATCTTGATCACTATATCGTGGGTGTGTATCTATGCATATTTAGGAGATAGTTTTGGACATATAGCTCAGCCATCAGTGATGGATCGTTGAGTTCGTATATGGCTAGGATTGCGTTGATATATGGCCTTTTTTCTGCCTGCAAAAACGATATGAGTGGGAGCGCATGTTTGACCAAAGGAAGGTTGCAAGATAGTCTGGATGTCCTTTTGTTGACGTCCATAAATAGTTGAAAATATGACAAAAACACAAGCATAAATAAGCTTTGCTCAAAAGGATTTTGAATTTCTTTAAATTTGATCCAAAAAAGCTCCAATTCTTGTTGGAGTTGATGAGCATTGTCTAGTGGTGTATACGTGGATCATCCTATCTGTACAGGACTGTTTCTAATTATTCAGACATATTGTTGTTGGAGTAGTCATGTGGCTAGGAGTGTATGTATTTCTTGGATGGTTTTGTCGGTATATGGTATATCGTTTTTGTGATGCAGTATGTAGTTGATTGTTTTTTTGTGATTGAGGATCATTGTGGTTTCCTCTTTAGATTTTCATTTTGCTGATTCGTTGTACTTGATGAGCACTTCGGTATCGAGATAACTATAGGTGTTTCACTCTAGTCAGCTGGATGCATAGCTGATATCTATCAGTATATTTTCAATTATTCTTTGATTTTTTTCGAGATAGGTTGTGTCTAGTGTTATAGATTGTGTTGCTTCATCCAGCATATGTATATGCTCTGTATGCAAAAATCTATTTTTGGGTCAGTATGACCTAAGAAAATCAAAATTGTATACAGCGGCTTTTCTCTCAAAAAAAGGTGTATTGATATACATCAATGGATCTAGGGTCAGGGTATATATTCATTTTCTTATTTCTACGATTTTTTCTCTTTGGATCAGCGTCTCTAGATCTCTCCAGAGAGTAGTCCTACTCACCACAAAAGTATCTCTGATTGTAGCCAGAGAGCTTTCTCATTTTTCTTTGAGTAGTGCAAGTATTTGTTCATGCCTTTCAGTTTTATTCATATTTGAATATTATATGATAAATTGTTTCATAAATTATACAAATTGTTTCATATTTTGCAACATATATTGTGTATATATGATATATTTGAAACAAATTGTTCGAAAAAATATCTAATAGATCTGATTTTCCTACTTTATGGCTTTTTGGATTATAGAAAAAATCACTAAGTCAATACCAATCCTTCTCCTCAACTTGAAAGTATGGGTCAAGTCAATACTGTAATTACTTGCGAGAAATTCAAGAATTAAATAATTTTTGATCTACAAACTCCATTAGATAGATTCTAGGAATTTGTGTAAAAACAGCGCTAATAAATCATTTCTCAATCTTGCGTGATATTATTTATATATATGTATAGTAAGACCATACGAGAAAATCAGACTTGACCGTGAATAATTTATTAGTAAGCTCATAATATTGTATTTTTGAAGTTTTTGTGACAACCGATCACTTTATACCTCAAACTTTAGACCTTATACCTCATATTATGCCAAAAAAGAAAAAACAAGTAGCAGCTGCAGACCAGGCAGCAACCGCTGATTTTACCAATGAAGAGCTGATCCTGAGACCAGTGGAGGAGGAGATCACGCAGTCGTATATCGACTATGCGATGTCTGTGATCGTGTCTCGCGCACTCCCAGATGTGAGAGATGGACTCAAGCCAGTGATCAGACGTATCCTGGTGACGATGAACGATATGAACCTCACCGCAGGGTCCAAGTACAAAAAATCTATGGGTGTGGTAGGTCAGGCACTTAGAGATTATCATCCACATGGTGATACATCTGTGTATGATGCTATGGTGAGACTGGCACAGCCGTTTTCTATGAGATATCCATTGGTGGATGGGCAGGGTAACTTCTGATCTGTAGATGGAGATGGAGCTGCTGCAGCTAGATATACTGAGGCTAGGATGACCAAACTCGCTGAGGAGATGCTCCAGGATATCAAGCAAGATACCGTAGACTGGAGACCCAACTACGACCAATCGCGTGAAGAGCCAATCTCTCTCCCGACCAAATTCCCAGCTAGTCTGTGCAATGGGACGATGGGTATTGCTGTAGGTATGGCGACCAATATGCCACCTCATAACCTCACGGAGGTGATAGATGCATGTCTAGAGTATATCGACGATCTAGAAGTATCGTTGGATGATATTATGAAACATATCAAAGGACCAGATTTTCCTACTGGAGGGATCATCTATGATTCTGCAAATATCAGAGAAGTATATGCCAAGGGTCGTGGTGGTATCACTATGCGTGGAGTAGTGAGTTTTGAGCAAAATGCAAAAAAACAGGATGTGATCGTACTATCAGAACTCCCGTATCAAGTAAACAAAGCGAATCTCGTAGCCAAAATCGGAGAACTAGCAAACGAAAAAAAGATAGATGGTATCGTCGATATCACTGATGAGTCATCCAACAATGAGATGAGAGTGACTATCACCCTCAAAAAATGAATAGACAAAGACAATATCCTCATCAGACTCTACAAATACACCGACCTCCAGTGCAACTTCAATGTAAACAATGTCGCATTGATAGAAAAAGGTAAACAACCAAAAGCACTCAATATCAGAGATATGATTATTGAGTTTGTGGATTATAGAAGAGAGGTGGTGACGAGGAGATCACAGTTTCAGCTGGACAAGGCTGAGAGTAGACTCCATATACTCGAATGACTAAAAAAAGCTACCGATATCCTAGATGAAGTAATCGCTACGATCAGAGCTTCTGAGACCAGAGAAGAAGCCAAACAAGCACTGATGAAGTCGTTTGATTTTTCTGATGAGCAGGCAGAGTATATATTGATGCTTAGACTCCAGACGCTGGTAGGTCTAGAAATCAAAAAGATCCTAGACGAAATAGCTGACAAAGAAGCTGAGATAGCATATCTAGAATGACTCCTCAAAGACAGCAAAAAACTAGATGGTGTCGTGATCGATGAGCTCAACTATATGAAAGACACCTATGGTGATGAGAGAAGAACCAAGCTTTCCAATAATATCGAGGAGATCTACTCACTCAACGCAAGTATGAAAAACTTGAAGAAACTAGACGAACTCATCCAAGAGCCAGTATTGGTATGGATCGGATCTGACTATATGATGAAGGTATTGTATCAGTCTAGAGTGATGAATCTCCCAGATGATACGTGGACATTTACTAGTACGCACAACCAAGACAAGGTGATCGTGATCTCTAGTCAGGGTGAACTCGTGGTAGAGAGACTCAAGGATCTAGGTAAATTTACCACCCAAAGCGATCCTATGGATCCTGCTAAGCACTACAAACTCAAGGGAGATCTAGTCTTTTCGGAGACAGCCGCATTCGATTTTGATCATCTTTTGATATTGTCCAACCAAAACAACGTCAAGAAAGTAAGCAAAGAACTCTTATTTAAGATGAAGAAGTTTCCTACGACCTGTATGGGTCTGGGAGATGGTGAGCAGGTGATCAAGGTGCTCCCTGTCAAAGAAGACGACAAGATCGGTGTGATATCTGAGCAAGGTCAGATCCTTCTATACGAATCATCTCAGGTCAGAGCAATGGGCAAGACTGCCAACTGAGTGAAGGCTATCGATCTAGAGGACGGTGATATCGTCTCTGATGTGTTTGTGTATCGTGATGAGCCGTTTATATTTATGCACTCTGAGTCCCAAGGCAAGCTCGTAGCTGTAGAAGACATCAACGAGCTCCGTAGAGGTAAGATGAAAAGAGGTCAGTCAGGTAGACAAGTCGCTACACTCAAAAAATGACAAAAAATATCTGGTGCGATCGCTATCACCGAGTGAGGCGTCAATATCAAGCTCGCGTCAGGCAGGATAGACAAATTTGACTCAGAAAAAATGGATCTCAAGATGCCAGATGATGGACTAACCAAGCTCACCAACTGATCTATCATCAAGATGTGGAGATGACGAGAAGAAAAAGAAGAGAGAAAAGATGGAGAGGTGAAGTTGGATAATACTGACAAGAAGTTTAAGAATAAGGGTAAGAAGAAAGAGTAGTATAGTGATTTGGAGTATATAAAAACCTCTCAGCTGTGAGCTGGGAGGTTTTTTGTTAAATTTAATCGTTAATTCATTTCTTTTTATTGAAAGGATTTATTTTTTTGATAACTTCTCCAACTTTCCTCTTCTCTCCCACTTCTTCTATTGATGTAGGTATTAAAAAATTGTCTATCGTGTATCATTCTTTTACAGATATTCATAATTCGTCCGCCTCCTTGATCTGCTCTTCAGTCCACTTTCAAGTCAATAATCCTTCGTAGTTTTTTTCCATAAATACTGTTGCATCCAATTCTTCAGTTGAACCTTCTGTCTCCATTAGCCCTCTCCTTCTATCAAATTCCTCAAAGAGTTTTGGCATCTTGTTTACTACGTTTGTAATATCTACTTCATCAGATTCTGTATCAAGACTTATCATATAGCTTGTTTTTTCTCATCTATTAAGATCAAACTCTACGAGCTTATTTGTTTCATCGTAATTATATCATATCTCAAAAGTTCTAATTTTATCTTCACCACTATCTGGCAGTATTCTTATCTCATTGTTACCATCTGGATAGTGTATAAGTATATTATTGATTCGATCTAATTGTGTTTTTTGATTTAGCCCTTTCTCATCTAATCAAAGTTTTTGCATCCATAGGGTGTGTCAATCAATATCTAAATTATCTTTTTGTTTTTCTTCATCTACTCATTTGAGTTTGGCGATTTCGTCATCAGAATAATATAGTGTATTTCCATCTCAAAATCTAACTTTGTATACAGGTAGACCTTCTTCTACCTCACTCATGTCCAACATACCGTTTTTTACAGATATGGTGTTTTTTTGGTTATCTCACATTATTTCTTCTAATTGTTCATTTATTTCAGTTGATGTTCATATTCACTTATCAGTACCCTGTACTCTTGATGTTAATACTCACTTTAGTAGTGATCTTATTTTATCTTTGGAAGTTACTCATTTTGGATCATCCTCTCTGAGGATATCCATTGTATTTTCCAAAGATCAGTCTTTTAGATCTTGCACCAACTTTAGTTGCTCGGTATCATCTCATTTTGTGAGTATGTTGCGATATTTTCCTGCAAAACTAAGATGTTTATTATTATCAATTTCATTTCAAAGACTAGTAATAGATAGAGCGTCGATCTTTCACTTGTTGATATTATCTTTAAGTATTTCAGATTTATTTGGATTTATTTTTCCATCTTTTAGATAAATTTCGTCTATATTTTTGATAAGTATAATTTCATCTATTTTATTTCAATCTTTGTCTTGTGAGGGTATCGTATAGCTAGGGTATTCATTTAGTATTGTGTCTAGTCTAGAGGTGAGGCTATCCATACTATCTATGCCAGTTAATGCCTCAGCGCTTCTGGTATTTGCATCTATATCCTCATCAAATTGTGCAGTTTCCTGAATCTTTTTTAGACCATCTTCAAGATTTATATCTGGATTTTGCAGAGTAGTTATTAGTAGATTATTTATTGAGTTAGGATTTTTGTCTATATATGTTTTGAGTGCGTCTTTGTCTCATATGGCGCTAGTGAGTCATGGTATTAGTTCTCCAGTTTCTAGTAGATTGCTAGCTGTCTGGTCCAATACATCGATCAGCCATGTCGAGATATCTTCTTTATTTTCATTGATAAATTTCATTACTGTTTGCTTATCTCATGTATTCTCTTTTATTGTTTTCAATAGTGATTTAGCAACATCTGGAGCATCTTGATGATTTGGACTCAATTTATTGTTTTTATCTACAAATATCTTATTCACTCACTTTTGCACGCTACTAAATCTATTGCTTATAGAATCTATGCTTTCACTACCTCTGATCTGAGTGATTTCATCGGTAGTGAGTGATGCGATTTGTCCAAATATTTTTGGATCTATAAGATCTCCTGCTTTGTAGTCTTTGATGCCAAATTTTTCTCATATTGTTATCTCTTTTGTTTTTTTGTCTTCTTTGACGGTTATTTTCTTGGAAAGAAGTATATTGAGTCACGTAGAGATATCATTCCCGTTCATTTCTCACTCTTTTTTGGTCATTGCCTTGAGTACATAGAGATTATTCATCATCAGGTCTGTTGCTTTCGCAAATTTTATTCATTTTTTGTCATTGTTTGCTTTTGCTGTCTCCGCATCTGCTCCAGTCACAAACTTAAATTCTTCTCATTGTTCAAAATTTAGAGCCTTGAAGCTTTCATTATTTTTTTTGGTGATTTTTTTGACTTCATTTGCTGTGACAGTATTTAGCTTTTTGACCTGCTCTTTGCTCAATTTTCCAAAATTGAATAATCACTCAATTCCAAATAGCTTCATCATATCTTCTACTAAGTTTATTATTTTTTGGTACATCTCAGATCCTAGAAGTTTTTTGACAACTCACAATTTTTCGTCATCCACAAGTCATCAGAGTAGTTGTTTTGCGAGCTCATCAGTTTGTGTATTACTTTTTGCTTTCTCTAGGGTTTGTTTTTCTTGAGTGAGTGTGTTTAGTTCATCAGTTGTTTTTTTTATGAGTTCTTCTTGTTTTATTATTTCTCACTCTTTATTTGCTATTTTAGTTTTGATTACATCGATACTGGTAGCATCAGTAGTCTCATCCAGACCCTCCAATTTTTTATTTAGATCCTCAAGATCTTTTTCCATTGTTTCTAAATCTATTTTAGTCTCTTCGAGATTTCCTTTCTTTGTTGATATCTCACCTTCTTTTTCAGCTATTTGTTTTTCCAACTTTTCAGTCGCTGTTGAAGCTTCTATTTTTTTTGATTCACTTTCGGGTTTTGTTGCATTAGGGGTTTTATTAGGTGTTTCAGTTTTTGTCGGAGTTGGTGTCTGTGTTTCTTCGTCTTGACCCATTTCTTTTAGAGACAATGCACCATCTTCACCGACCTCTACTTTTAGTTTTCAGTTTTTTACATTATCTTCTGTAGCTATGATTTGATTATTTTCGGCTTCAGTTCATTTGTCTACTACTGTGGTTGTTATTATGCCTTTTTTCTCATCTCGACTGACAATTATATCTTTATTTGTTAGATCTCATATTACTTCTACTTCTCTCTCTTCTGTACTTCATTCCTCGCTATTTTCGGCTACTTCAGAGTCTTTAGCTGCCACCTCAGCAGTTTTTTTTGCTTTTGTAAGATTTTCTTCAGCAACTTTTAGGTTTTCATTAGCTTTTTTATCAGCTTCCTGAGCTGCCTTCAATTCTGCTTCTGCTTTGATGATATTATCTTCCAGCTTCGTTTTTTTGGCTGCTTTAGCATTAGCTTCAGCTGCTTTTAGTTCTGATTCTGCTTTTTCAAATTTTGCTTTTGCTTCTTCTAGAGCAGACTCTTCAGGCAGTTTTCATTTATCAGAAGTCTCTTCACTATCATCAGAAGTCTCTTCACTATCATCAGAAGTCTCTTCACTATCATCAGAAGTCTCTTCACTATCATCAGAAGTCTCTTCACTATCATCAGAA
>CALHCH010000038.1 GCA_937930555.1 Candidatus Absconditabacterales bacterium
AGGTTTGGGTCTGTTGGTAGGTTTGGGTCTGTTGGTAGGTTTGGGTCTGTTGGTAGGTTTGGGTCTGTTGGTAGGTTTGGGTCTGTTGGTAGGTCTATGATCACATCTATTATATCTATGATATCTTCCACTATGTCATCATCCACCTCACAGTTACCAGGCCTAACAGAACTGACACATTTCGTCCTAACTCCTCATATAGATTGGGTTTGGATTAGAAGTTCTACGATCTGACACTCAGGGTCTATATACTCTCAGATAAGGTCATCATCAGCCATTTGGCTCAGTGTACTAGATAGAGATACACAAGACTCATCAATGTCAGACGCATTAATAAACAAAGACACATATGCAAAAAATGATATAAGTACACTTATAATCAAAGCGAGAGTGATATGTGTTTTTGTTATGGTTTGCATAGAATATACTATAGCTAAAGGCGTAGCAAGGTGAGTGTCTATTTTTGTCTATAATACCAGACATCTCGTATTCACATCACTACCGCTAGGAGGATGAGTGATAGTGCCAATATTTTTTTGTGAAGCTTGGATAGTGAGAGTCCAAGACCATCTCAGTCCTGAGCGCTCGCATGTGTGTCATCAGGATCGCTATCAGTATCATCTACAGACTGCACTGCAAGCTCGTCACACATCCATCATAGATCTATGATACCTGCTCATAGATCACTCTGATCTGGATCTAGAGGAGCTAGATGCTCAAACACATCATCTACGCTCAGTCAGTGAGACAATGCTAGAGCTATAGATCCCGCTACTACAGGAGAGGCTTCGCTCGTACCATTGTATTTGTTGTAGGTATTGTCTAGATCTGTGGTGAGCATATCTACTCACGGAGCAGCCACATCCACCCAAGGACCATAGTTGGAAAAACTAGCCTTGTTGCTCTGCTGATCTATAGCAGACACTCATATCACCCAGTCATATGCCGCCGGAAAAAACTTCTCACTCTTGTTGTAATTACCTGCTGCAGCTACGAGTATAGTTCATTTGTTTGCGATTTTTTTGGTGATTCTTTCTAGCATAGGGACTTGTCCATATCATCATCGTGAGAGATTAATGACTTTCGCTCACATATCATACGCAGTAGCAATCGCTTCTATCCCGTTGGTGATATCCCTCCCATTGGCGGTGTCTTTTGTAGATTTTACTACTATGAGTTCAGCATTTGGGACGATTCATTTGGTACCAAAATCATTGTGCTGCGATCAGATAATACCTGCCTCTTTGGTGCCATGGTTCCAGGCTTTTTCTATCTTGGGGATATGTGCATCATCATCCTGGTCAGCCTCGTCATATCCCTGCTGGATATGAGCCACCAGATCTGGATGCGTCAGATCAAACGCATTGTCTACTACTGCGATCTGGACAGGACGTCACTCTGGGAGACACTGCATAGCAGTATCGTGTCAGATGTAGTTGAGATACCACTGATCTAGTGGTCCATCATCAGCAGACTGAGTATTGAACATACTCACCACTGGCTGATCAAACTGATCATCATTGTGTCCTAGTATCACATTTGGATTGACGAGTACGAGTCTATCACCATTGGGTCCTGCATAGTCGGGATTGGCGTCTAGATGTTTGGCAAATGCAGCGATATCCACATCCTTGTCAGTCTTGTACTCGATGATATAATCATAGTACAGCTTCGTATTGGGAAACAAAAATCTAATATCTGTAATAGATCACTTAAACTTATCATTGATATACGCCAATGAGTCTTTGGTCAGTGCTTCTGCTTTGGCCTCGTCGTCTTCGTTGATGGCGATCATGATGCGTCACTCCTGGATGCGGTCTTGTGTATCTGGATCATACACCACCAGCGACCCATCCACATCAAACGCAGTACTAAACGTATCCCAATCATCCTGGGTGAGATCTAGCCACTCACTATCTGCTGCAGTACCCACACCAGCCACGGCACAGTCAGGATCATCTGTCACTGCCTGCTGAAACTCCGCATACTCAGTATACAATACATCACAATGCACCAATGCTATATCCTGAGTCGTCACTCACATCTGCGTAGTATCAAAATAGGTACGATATACATATCCTCACCCAAACACAAAAATAGCCGTACTCACGACCAACAATATATCAGCGAGCAGATAACTCCTCTCGCTTACACTATTGGATTGATGTTGTTGTTGATTATTCATTTTTTTATGGAGACATAAAGAGCTCAGTTTGTAACAATACAAGTATACTGATCAGCCCAAGATCTGTCAAAAATTGATTACCAAAAAAACGCCCCGTAGGGCGTTAAGATTTCTTATTTCATATATCTTGTTTCTTGATTCTAGAATCTGATTCTACTCCGCATCTATCACCTCATCTGCTTCGATCACATTGTCACCAGGATTTTCTGTAGCAGCATTGCTATTTCGCTGACCTCAGTATTTTTGGTACATTGCGTTGAGTTTTTCTTCGATTTCTTTGGTTACTTTTTCTAGCTCTTCTGCAGTCACATCCTCTTTGTCTTTGAGGTCGACAGCCTCTTTTGCTAGCGCTTCTAGATCTGATTTATCTTCATCAGATAATTTTGCTTCTGCATTGTCAGGATTTTTTTCTTCCTGCTCTTTCGCTTCATCGAGAAATTTGGTAATCTGGTAACTCATCGCATCTGCTTTGTTTTTCAATTCTACAAGCGCTTTTTTCTTTTCGTCTTCTTCCGCAAATTGAGCTGCCTCAGCCTGTGCTTTTTCGATTTCTTCGTCACTTAGACCTGTTGCTCACTGGATAGTTACTTTTTGTTCTTTTCCAGTTGTTTTTTCTTGGGCTGATACGCTTAGGATACCATTGGCATCTATATCAAACGTCACATCTATCTGAGCCTCACCTCTTCTCATCGGTGGGATACCTTCTAGATTAAACTGACCCAACGCTTTGTTGTCAGCTGCCATAGGTCTCTCACCCTGGAGGACATGGATAGTCACTGCTGGCTGGTTGTCTACTGCGGTGGTGTAGATCTTGTTCTTTTTTGCTGGGATAGTAGTGTTGCGGGGTATCACTACATCTACCATATGTCACTCTACCTCTACTCATAGACTCAGTGGTGTCACATCTAGCAGGAGGATGTCTTGTACATCACCCTGGATGATACCAGCCTGGAGTGCAGCACCAGATGCCACTGCTTCGTCAGGATTGACGGTTGCTTTGGGATCTTTGCCAAACAGCTCTGACACGATCTGATGCACCAATGGGATACGAGTAGATCCTCACACGAGTATCACCTCATCTATATCACCTGGTTTGAGTTTTGCATCTTTGAGTGCGTTTTGGACTGGTTTCTTAGTTTTTTCTAGGATTGATCCTACCATCTGTTCAAATTTTGCTCTTGTGAGTGTCTCTTGGAGATTTTTGGGTTGTCCATATGAGTCTTGCGCGATAAACGGGATCGTAATATCGACAC
The DNA here is from genome assembly GCA_937930555.1 of Candidatus Absconditabacterales bacterium. GTDB lineage: Bacteria > Patescibacteriota > Gracilibacteria > Absconditabacterales > Absconditicoccaceae > JAHDCT01. The sequence continues at coordinate 3,439 of CALHCH010000038.1, forward strand.
TATCTGCCTGTGACAGCTGCATTTTTGCTTTTTCTGCTTCGTCTTTGAGTCTCTGGAGAGCCATAGCATTGTCTGCTAGGTCCACTCACTCTTTGGTCTTAAATCCTGCGATGAGTCGATCGATCAGTACCTGATCTACATCAGCACCACCCAGATGGGTATCACCAGACGTACTCAATACCTGAAACGTCCCCTCTGATCCGATATCGAGCAAGGTCACATCAAATGTACCACCTCACAGATCAAATACCGCTACCTTTTGGTCTTGGTTTTTGTCTACACCATATGCTAGCGCCGCCGCAGTTGGTTCGTTGATGATACGCTCTACAGTGAGTCCTGCGATCTCGCCTGCAGCTTTGGTAGCATTACGCTGAGAGTCATTGAAGTATGCTGGCACGGTGATCACTGCACTCGTCACTGGAGATCACAAGAATTTTTCAGCATCAGCTTTGATCTTCTGCAATACAAATGCTGCGATCTGCTCTGGCTTGTACTCTTTGCCATCCACTACGATCAGCACTCATCCGTCTTTACCCTCTTTCATCTCATACGGCATTTTTTCTGCTTCTTTTTTTACTTCAGACCACTTGGATCCGATAAATCTCTTTGCTTCATAGACCACGTTTTTTGGTTCTAGGATAGCTTTGCGCTTTGCGAGTTCACCCACGATGAGTTCGTCACCCTTGATGTATAC
>CALHCH010000039.1 GCA_937930555.1 Candidatus Absconditabacterales bacterium
CTCTATCATCAAAAATCTCACAGGTCACTGAGTAGGCAATGACGTCCACGAATCACCACATATCTACAATCGACCACAAAACAGCATGAAAAAATGGCGCTTTGCGGAGGGTATGGTATGTGCCATCGAGCCTATCACGGCACTCACGAGCGATAGCTATATCGAGAAAGTATGACACAGTCACGATTTGTTTACGTGTGATGGTGATGTGTGAGCCCAGTGGGAGTATACTGTCGTGGTGACCAGAGGTGGAGTAGAGGTGTTGGCTGGATTGCAGACCGTACAAAAAAAGAGTAAGGAATAAAGAGCGAGGAAAGAGGAATAAAAAAAATAACAGCGATGACTAGTGAGTCATCGCTGTTTTTTTGGATTGTTTTGGATTGGCTAGGAGTTAGATAGAATGCTTGCTTGGTTTGTCAGCATACCCATGCATAGGGTCATCATCTTTACCAAATTTACAATCTGATTGCCAAAATCTAATACTTCCGTTTTGCATAATACATGCTTTTAAATTGTGAATGTCGCTGGCCTATGGCGACAAAATGACCATGTAGTTTTCTATTTTTTATTTTTGCGGTCCGACACTATGTGGATATGTGGTAGCGATGCAAGAGTTTTTTGGTCAAATTTTTGAGTAACAAAAAAACAGCGGTAGTGTATTACTACCGCCGTCATAAGTTTTTTTGATCTATAGTGTAGATATGATCTAGGTGTCACACATCTACAGATCTGGTGTTGCTACTGTGTATTGAAGCCTCCACCACCTCCAAAGTTGCAAGTCCCACCACCAATGTGAGCTCTAGCATCTTCGCCGTTGATAGGCTGTCCATTATTCATAGTTATGAATTTTAAACGTGAGAGCGAACTTCTGGCATCGCCCATCTCCTTTTTTGTTTTGTGTTTAGCCTAACATATTATATAATTTTGATGATGAAATATTTTTTGTATCTCCATAGTATATATTCACATATGTATGTCAATTTATTATATAGCACAAAACACACTCACGTGCTATTGAAATCTGACCTGAAATAACTATAGTTCGAGAGTGAAGATATTTTTGTTTATTATTGATATATTATTATGCCAAAAGATACCAAAAAAGATGAGAGTAATGAACTTGAGAATGAAATAGAGAATGTAGAGGAGACGACAGATGATGAGCTTTCACTACAAGAGCAGATAGCGCAACTCACCAAAAAGCTCGCAGAGCAGGAGGAGATAGTAAAAAGAGCTCAGTCTGACTATTTTCGCACCAAGATGGAGTTTGATCAATATGTGACCAGAGCTGATGCTGCCAAGGCTGGCTATGAGGTGGACGGTCTAATGAAGGCCCTGGAAAAGGTGTTACCATTTGTCAATCAACTCAAGGTGACGCTAGACAATACTCCAGCAGATCTAGAAGAAAATACTCGAGCTGAGTGAGTATGACTCCTATATACCAAGATGATCGCTGATCTTGCAATGCTATGAGTCAGTCCTATAGTGGTAGAGATAGGTAGCGACCCAGACTATACGCTGCATATACCTATAGGTATGGAAGACACAGATGATGAAAAACTGAAGAATAAGATCGTGAAAGAAATAGAAGGATGATTTGTGTATGAAAAATGAGAAGTGAAAAAGGTGGTAATGCCTGCGAAGGTGGTAGTGGGGAGTTAGGAAAAAGAAACAAGAAACAAGAAGCAAGACTCAAGAAACAAGACCCAAGAAATAAGAAGCAAGAAATAAGAAACAAGATTCAAGAAACAAGGTGATAATGATATATGTTTTATATGATGCAAATGTGATGAACAAAAGGTGAGAGTATGTAAATCTTAAAGTGCGACAAAAGAGCATGGATCTTATAGATGAAATATATCTACTTACAAAAAAATTTCCAAAAGATGAGATGTTTGGTCTCACTTCACAGATCAGAAGAGCAGCAAGCTCTATAGCACTCAATATTTGAGAAGGAAACTGAAGATCTTCAGACAAAGAATTTAAACGTTTTTTGGATATTGCCAACGGCTCATGTGTTGAAGTTGAAATTGCAATTAGAATATCTGCACGTCAGTCTTATATTGAAGAATCTCAAAAAGACCATATACTACAATTATTGTATGAGGTAAGAAGGATGATGTCAGGGTTATCCTGATCTTTATAGTCTCTTGCCTCTTGCTTCTTTATTCTTGTGTCTCATACTATGACTTTAAAACAGCAACTACTCTGAATAAACAGATCCGAAGCACTCACACTATCCGAGTCACAGCTCGAGCAAAGAGTAGAAAGCACGATCGCACATACATTTGCCTGGATGGGTGGAGTGATGCTGATCGCGTTTGGTATTGCGTATGCCGGTGGTACGGGGATGATAGATCTCCCAGTGTCTAGCTCACTGTACTGGATATCTTGGATCGCGGGTCTCGGGATTATCTTCTTGATGAATATGAAGCGACAATCGATGAGTTACGCGACGCTCGCGGGACTTTTGTTATTGTTTGGTGTATTGGAATGATACGGTCTGACTGGCGTGTTTCGTGCATACAATTTTGGGAGTATATACAATGTATTTATGAGTAGTACGATATTGTTTGGTGTATTGGCATTGGTAGGATACCATACCAAAATAGACGTCGCTCGCGTATGACCTGTGTTGTTTTGGTCGATGATTGCTTTGATCATTTCATTATTGATCAATGCATTTGTATTGCAAAGCAGCTGATTGGACATGATGTTGAGCGTGATAGGGATAGTGATATTTTCTGGATTTATCATCTATGATATGAATATCCTCAGACAACAAGCATTGTGATGAGATAGTAGGATAGAGATCTTGATGGCGCTAGGGCTATTTATAAATTTTGTAAATATCTTTTTGTTTCTCTTGAGGCTCGTAGGCAATCAAGACTAATTTGTCATGTTAAAAATTACAAAAATATCTTTAAAATCGTTTTTTTAGTTTCCTCAAATATGTTATGAAAAAAACTGGTCTTTGGATAGTACTACTACTCTTATTGGTGTGATGAATTTTTGCGTTGCGCAGTACAGTAAATACTGTAGCAGACATACCAGCAAATGCTCCTAGTGAATTGTTGTGAAATTGATTAAATTTGGATGATACAGACGATACAGATGACTCAGATATTGCTGATATTGTAGCATTGTTGGAGGAAGAAGAAAATGCTCCCAGCGATGATGGAGAAGAAATAGAAGAACCAGCTCCAGAACCAGCTCCAGCTCCAGAACCAGCTCCAGAACCAGCTCCAGAACCAGCTCCAGCTCCAGAACCAGCTCCAGCTCCAGAACCAGCTCCAGCTCCAGAACCAGCTCCAGCTCCAGAACCAGCTCCAGCTCCAGCTCCAG
>CALHCH010000040.1 GCA_937930555.1 Candidatus Absconditabacterales bacterium
AATATCTCTAGATCATGTTGTATCTTCTAGACATATAGTCAGCTCTGAGTCTGGTTGACTGCTCGTCCCAGCAATACTAGTGGGATCCAAAGAGGTGATGACGAAATTTTTGCTTGTATCATTGAGTGGTGCGTCATCTCGACAGTATTCTGTATGACACATATACTCACCTGCATCTGTACCACTACAGCCATCTTTAGAATCTGTATTACCATCATCACACTCTTCTCATAGTTCGGTATTTATCATGCCATTGCCGCACGCTATCTCACATACGCTATACTTTTGTTGTCTAAATCGAATCTGATGATGAGTATCTGCGGAGCCATTTCACACAAAATCATCTACCTCCCAGCGACTACCCAATCATTTAATTCACCAGTGTGATGTACCAGAAAGCCAAATAGGAAAATCTGTCATAGCATTGTCTCATCTACTACCAAATTCATTGGATGATTGTTGAGGCACATTGATAGCAGTGTGATCTGCAAGTAGTGTGTAATTGTACTCTTCTATCAAGTCGCAAGATCACACTCCACTAGTGATATAGTCTAGACAAGCTTGATGATCGGTAGTAAAATGTATCACGCGATCATGTGCTGCAGACTGAGCATATCGTCTCATCTGGATTGGATTGAGTGCCGCAGAGAGTGTATTGGATGCGTGTCATCGGGTAGAGGTACCACTCTCGTCCGATCATAGTCACGTACCTCACAACAATGGTAGATCTGTAGCACGCGCGTCTAGATCAGGATTGGTGCCTCATTGGTGGAGATAGTTGAGAGCTAGTGTCCATCATCCACCATCAGTGGTCATATCACAATACGCCTCAAATGCATCACTGGTATCTCCCGGCGTGTACGGATCTATCCAATACACACCGTCTCACAATGATGGATATGATAGATGTAGATCTCGACAACCAAACGCAGCTTTTGCTGGAGTGGATCCATCAGAATCAGTAGCATCATAACATATATATCCAGGCTCTAGCTCGCATATATCACTACACCCATCAGCAGAAGTAGTATTACCATCATCACACTGCTCCACTCACTGTATCACGCCATCGCCACATCTTTCTATCTTGCAGGTAGCGCTGCACCCATCTCAGTTTATCTTGTTTTCATCATCACACTCTTCTCCCAAAAAATCTTGCACTACATTATCTCAGCAAGACGCTGGGCACATTTTGGTGATACTTGTATCTCGGGACCCTGCGAGTGTAGATTGATAAGGTGTCTCTCCTGCTCACGTATGAGTAGGCATATTGGTAGATGTCGTACTAGCAGTAAAATACACGCATTCTCCATCCAATATCAATGACTCATCAGTCTCATAATTATAATCTGCTCAACTTGTTCAGCCTACATAGGTCAATTGAACCATGTCCTGCAAGTCTGGTGTCATCACTCATAGCATATTGTCCCAACTATTGTTGATCTGATCAAAAGCATCAGCTGTTGCTCATCACTCCACCGCTACTGGAGTTGCTCACAAAAAAATAAGATTTCCATTTGGCAAAAACTCAATTGATGATCACATCTCAGATGAGTTTCATCAAACAAAGGTTGATGATCTAAGAGTAGAAAACGTAGGATCTAATGATGAGATAAACATCTCTCTACTTCAAGCAAAGTTTTTGTCATATACTCAAGTAGTCACTGGAAAATCAGCTGACTGTGTAGTCCCGATAAGATACAAATTATTGTTATCATCAAAAATTACTTGTCATCCATAATAGCTGTAATAATCATGTCAGGATCATCAAAGATATGTTGAATTTTTCAAGGTTGTAAGTGTAGGATCAAATTTTGATAATACTACATCGTAAGTAGGAAAGTACTGATCTTCTACTGCATCATACCTCATCGCATTTTGTTGCTGAAAAGCTCCAGGAGTTATTGGATAATTAGTCGACAATGTATGTCATCTCAAAACTACATCTCAATTATTATCTAGAGTAAGTGTACTATTATACAATTCAACAGATGTTCATCATATATAAGTTGAGTTGATAAGATTTGAAAGATCAGCATCCATATGAGCAACAAAAATATCGTAACTTCACGATCTTGTTGATTGAAAAGGAGTACCAGCTAGAGGGAGATTGGTCGATGCTGTCGCAGACGTAAAATATAGTGATCCATCATCAGCAAATTCCATATCTGTCCCATACAGCTCATTGCTCGTACCACCAAAATATGTACTCGCCTCCACTGTTGTGAGATCAGTGTCCAATCTGGCTATATATGTATCTCGAGCAGATCTAGTTGTGTCATATGAAAACGCATCCACAGGTAGGTCGCTAGACTTCGTATTCATAGTGATATAGACCTTATCGTTGGCGTCTATCTCAATATCTGCACAGCGATCATCTCCAGTTCATCATATATATGTCGATGCAAGTAGTGCGCTCAATGTAGAGTCAAACTTAGATACCGCGCAGTCATATGCTGCTCAGCCATATACTGTCTGATAAGCTCAGGCAGTAGTGGGATAATCAGTAGATGAAACCATACCTACTACATAGATGTTACCCTGACTATCTTTTGCCATACCTCATTTGTACATTCATCAGTTATGATCATTTCCTGATCCACCTATATACGTCCCATATTCCACATGACTCAATGGTCAGTTGGCGAAGACAAATCAAGATATACTTGATACACATATACTTGCTATAATTAGCTTGAAAAAAGTATGCATCTGCAAAATAAACATAAAAAAATAGATACATATATGATACCACTTAGGCTTCAATTATTCAAATAACAACAAAAAAATGTCACTGTATGCGTGACATTTTTGCTAATATATACTAGATATACCTATGCGAGCTTCAATTCTCAAGCCTCTACTTGGTCTTTTACCTTTTTTCGTTTGACACCATACTCTATTTTTCCGTCTGGATGCTGTACATTGACCTTATCATTTGGTCTTAGTTTTTTTCTTTGTGGGATGATAGCATCTGGTATCGCCGACTCATCACTCACCTCCAATACCTCAAACTCATCGTTTTCTTTCAATACTTTTGCAGATCATCATCACTGGATTTGTTTAGTTTGTTGGGTATTTTGTGTAGCTGGAGCAGCAACTGGAGCTGATCATGCTACTTGCTTCAATACTTCCATCATATTGATATCTCTTGTGTTGGATTGTTGTTGTACTTGCTGAGCGGCTTGTTGAGCATTTTCATATCCAGCAAAATCAGATTTCATCACATTGCTCAATGTATCTTTTTTGATAATACTCAAAAGTGATTGAAACTTCCCGTACGCTTCTTTTTTGTAGATCACAAGAGGATCTTGTTGGGCATAGCTTCGGAGAGAGACTTTTTCTCTTAGATATGACATCTCATCGATATGCTCCATCCAGTATTTGTCTATCACGCTGAGGTAGATTCTTTTGACATATAATTTAGCATTGTCTATCTCTATGTCAGCAAACTTGGTATCATACATACTATGTAGCGAATCACCCAAAAATGCGGTGAGCTTAGACTCACTCTTGTAGTTTGCGAGATCCTCCTCAGGATACACCACACCTGTGATCTGAGCTAGTGATTCTGAGAGCTCTGCAGGATTGCTTGCATAGTTGGTCACGAGACTCTGGACCGTGAGGTCGAGAAACTCTCTCACCTCATCCAATATGGTCTCAGGATTTGAGATATCATCATTGTCTAGTCTCTCAGAGATTTCTTGACCAAACAATATTGCATCTCTTTTTTCATACACTTTTGCTCTTTGTTTGTTTATCACTGTATCGTATTCAAACAATTGCTTACGTATACCATAGTGTCGTCCTTCCATTTGTTTTTGTGCTCTCTCTATAGAGTCGGTAAACTGTTTTTGGGTAAAAGCCATCTGCTCTAGTTCTTCTTGTTTCATCATCATCTTGGCTATACCCTGGATCTTGTCTCATCACATCTTGCGCATAATCTCATCATCCAGTGCCACAAAAAACTGTGACACACCAGGATCACCTTGTCTACCAGCACGTCATCTGAGCTGATTGTCGATACGACGACTCTCGTGTTTTTCTGTACCTAGGATAAACAAACCGAAGTGAATATCTCTCTCCTCAGTCTCTCCACCGCTTCCTACAGTTATTTTTGCATATCGATCTTCTGGTGCTTTTTTGGCAGAGTTGGTTTTGACTTCATATACCACTCACAACTCTTGCAACGCAGTCTCCAATCGCACAAACTCTACATCAGAATAGACATTTCACACCAGTTTTCATCTGACTTCATCTGATGTTTCTTCTGATTTCTGACTACCTTTCTCAAACCATTTTGCGTAATTTTTTGCAATGTCAGCACTTAGAGAAGCATCAAGCTTGATATCAGTACCACGACCTGCCATATTGGTAGCTACCATGATACTTCATTTTTTACCTGCATTCTTCACGATATTTGCCTCTGATTCATGAAACTTTGCATTCAATACATTGTGGATCAGTCTAGAGCTATCTAGTAGTTTGGAGACAAACTCACTCGTCTGGATAGAGGATGTACCTATCAATATCGGTAATCACATCTTGTGATAAAACTGTATATGGTCAGTCACAGCATCTCGTTTTGCTTTTTGATTGAAATACACTGCATCTGATTTGTCCACTCTCAGGATTGGTTTGTTGGTCGGGATAGTCACTGTCTCAGACTCGTAGATAGACTCAAACTCTTCTGCCTCGGTGAGTGCTGTACCCGTCATCCCAGATAATTTTTCATATTGTTTGAAAAAATGCTGATAGGTAATAGATGCAAGCGTCCTAGATTCGCGTTTGATCTCTACCTTTTCTTTTGCTTCGATCGCCTGATGTAGTCATTGGCTAAATCTACGACCAGGCATCACACGACCCGTGTTGTCATCCACGATCATCACCTGACCATCACGTACGAGATATTCTTTGTCTTTGTTGTATACTGCTTGTGCCTTGAGGGCGTTTTCTATATGGTGGATCTCGGTAAATCATATATCCTTGTACAGATTTTCTACATTGAGCATTTTTTCGAGTTTTGCTATACCTGCTGAGCTCAGCGTTGCAGATCTGGTTTTTTCGTCTATATAATAGTCTCCTCCATCATCTGCTTGCTCCTCCTCTCATTTTGCATCTTTCATCAGTTCAGCCAAGAATCACTTGGAGATCTTCTTCTTACCTTTGCTAGGGATGAGAGATTTTACGATCTGAGCGTAGTAAGCGTATTTTTCTGTAGGTTCTCCACTGGCTTGTGAGATGATAAGCGGTGTCCTGGCCTCATCGATCAGGATACTATCTACCTCATCCACTATAGCATAATGCATTGGCCTCCAAAGCATATTTCTTTCATCCAACGTCTTCGCTAGATTGTCACGTAGATAGTCAAACCCTAGCTCAGAGTTTTCTACATAGGTGATGTCTTTCTCATACTGCTCCCTTCTTCACTGAAGTGGTGATCATTTGACCACTGATCATACAGTAAGTCAGAGTCGATTGTATAGGTGTCACATCCACTCAGCATCACGAGATGCAAGGTAGTCATTTACCGTTACTACGTGCACACCCTTGCCAGTGAGTGCATTGAGATAGCATGGCAGTGTCGCTACCAGTGTCTTACCCTCACCAGTCCTCATCTCTGCCATCTTACCCTGATGTATGATGATACCACCCACTAGCTGCACATCATATGGTATCATCTCTCGAGTCAGCGTCTCGCCTTTTACCTCGATCTCCTGACCCATCATCCTCTTGCACGCTTGTTTGACAGTAGCAAAAGCCTCGACCAACAGATCATCTGTCGTCTCTCCAGCAGCCAGTCTGGATTGAAACTCTCCAGTCTTGGCCTGGATCTGCTCATCACTGAGACTATCCCACTCAGCATACAGCGTATTGATCTGCTGCACCAGTGGCTGTATCGCATCTATCTGCTTCTGATTGTAGTCACCAGCTAACTTATTGATTATTCGATCAAACATATTTTTACCTATATAAATTACAAAAATTACTTATGCGGACAACAACTCATCTATCAAGAAAAAGCACCTCCGAGTAAGAAGTGCTAGTATAGAGAAATAAGGATAGAAAGCAAAGGAAGGGTAAAAAATTTATACACAGCAGATAATCTTAAATTATCATTTCTTAACTATCTTTTTCTTTGTCGCTCTGCTCTTCTTATTTACTTTAGCGGTAGTTTTTTTGGTGCTCGGATTATTACTTTTTTTTGTTAGCTTCTTTTGAGATGTAGCTTTTTTTGCTGTTTTTTTTCTTGGTTTTGTTGTTTTTTTCTCACCACTCCCGACCTTAGACACAGTCTTACTTGCATTACCAAACCACTCCTTCAAACTACTCATCGCATCACTAGATCAGTCCTTAAGTTTTTTGGATATTCATTTGAGTGATTTTTTGCGATCAGCTGGGAGAGAGTCATATCTTTTGTTTACAAACAATATGACTGGTGCCATGATCAATGAAGGAATGCGACCCATACTCTTCATGGATGTTTTGAGTTCTTGGAGAAGTTCTTTTTTTTCTGTTGATTTTATGACGCCTGTATCTTTCTTTTTCTTGGATCTAGAAATCGTCTTCTTGGTCGATCTTGTCGATTTTGGAGAAGATTTTTGTGATGTTTTTCTTGTTGCGGGCTTCTTTTTGGTTGCTACCATTGTGTCTGATATGATAAATTTTTCTTCACTATCAAGTATACTCAAGAGTCGGGATAATTGCAAATCTGATGATCATCTACAGACCCAAAAAGTCACGTAAATCATAATAATCATCTATAATAATCCTATCTACTGGTGTCTGAGGTCACGCAGATCCGTGTTCAGCACTCCCATGCATTGGATTGCCAAACTGATATGATCCATCCAATATACTCTCCAAAAACAACACCATGCCTACGATATGTAGATTAAATTTTTTTCACATTACATCAGAATTGAGTGCTGAGAGTCTAGTAATAAACGATCTAATAAATACTTTTTGGTCTGCTTCGGTCATCCCAGTGATCTTGTCCAACAATGCTTGATATAGCTCGATATTGTTGCCATACATATATCTATAATCAGCAAATGTATCAGAAAACGCATGTACTGCTATAGCAGCTGCAGCATCTCTACGCAGATACTTGCCAGATCACATCTCTAGCGTATATGACTTGGTAGCACCAGCATTTTTTAGGATTCTTGCTGCTCGTTCTTTGGATATAGGTGTGGTTGGTTTGAGTAGCCTCAGACTACCAAATTTGATACCCACACCATCCAACAATCATACCTTATCAGCATATCATACATAACTTGCATATCGCTTGGTATCTCTCACATCTGTGAAGTTGAGATGACCGTTGTACTGATTGTATTCATCAAACTCCTGATCTGTCCCCATCGCATGGATTTTGGATACGATTTTGATCCACTCTGCCACACTCGTGGATGCATCAGCATGATACAAGGTGCGATTGGTCTTGTCATATCACTTGACGATACAATAGGTCCTGAGGATATCCGCAGGAGAGCCGCTCGTCTCCCGTTCTATATCTCTAAACGCTATCTCATCATATGCTACGTCATCATAGTCGCACGCCATTCTAAGTTTTTGGGATGCATGACGGAGTGCGAGCTCGATCGTAAGCCCTGGCTCGTCTGGCTGGACTGGGGAGATACCTCACTCCAGACGGCAGTTTCTACTACATCCATCACCGTCAGTATTGTTACCATCATCACATTCTTCTCCCAAGTTCAATCTCAATAATCAGTCACCACAAAAATTTTGTCATCATCTTCTACCTCCGCCTCATCTATGGCATTCTAGATTTTCGTCGATCTCACCATCGCAGTCGTTGTCCTGCGAGTCGCACAACTCTCCTACTGGAGGTATATCTCACTCACACGCTGATCGTCCATCTACCGTGCATGTTCTGAGTCATTTTTCGCAACGTCACTCATCACTACCACATACCTCAGTGGATCATACGATACACTCGAGACACACTGATCACTCGTCCACCTCTCAGTCACAATCATTATCGAGATCATCACATATCTCGTCTGGCACCTCTCCACATACTCAGCAAGCATTTTTGGTGTTTTCATCTATCTCTCAGTCACAGTCATTGTCTAGACCGTCGCAGAGCTCTGATACTGCTGCTACGCCTCACACACAGTCTCATCGAGCTCCATCTGTACATGTCTGAGATCACTCACTACACTGACCTGTATCAGTCCCGCAGGACTGCGTATCTCCATCATCACAGCCGCATCACTCATCTACAGTACCATCACAGTCATTGTCTGCACCATCACATATCTCATCTGGCACAAGTCCACATGTACCACAGAGATTTTTTACTCACTCATCGGTCTGACCATCACAGTCATTATCTAACTCATCACATGTCTCGTTTGATGGCTGGATACCTCCTATACATACTGATCGTTTTCCATCAGTACATGTTCTCACTCATTGGGTACACTCTCATTTTTTACTACCACATGGCTTTTTTGATCATTCAACACATATTGATGGTGGAGGTGTTGGATTTGGAGGTATTGGAATTACAATATCTTCACATGTTTTCTTAATTTCTTCACCACAGTTTCCCCAAACATTGTTTCTACATATCTGATATTTTCATTCTTTACATCTAACTCATCATTCTTCATATTCTTTTCTATCACATAATTGCAAAGCTCCATCTTCACATATATTACATTTTACTTCATTACATGTTTCTATTTTATCAGCGGGTTTTGATTCATTTCTTTCGCAAAAACTATCTGCCACCTCTAGTTCTGCACTGCTTTTGCAGATATACGATGCTGTACGTGTTCCTCATCCACATGTTTCACTACAGTTTCCATATGATCACAGTACTCGCTTATATGACACACAGTCTTTGGTTCCAGACACTTCTCTGGTATTTCCACAGTTTGAGGTCTGATCAAATTCTGTACCACTACATACGGTAGAGGGATCTGGCGATCGAGTCACATCATCACATGATGGAGGATCTTTAGGAGGTGTTGGATTTGGCGCTGGAGGTGTTGGGTTAGGCGGAGTTTGGCATTGATTGGGAGTACAAGATCCGCATTGACCATTGGTGCAACTATTGCTGCAGGACTGATCTCATCCATATTCACAGTATCTTACACTGTCTTCACACACTACGCCTTCACACGGATCTTTAGGAGGATCCTCAGGTGTAGGACACGGATCTAGTACACAGTCTTGACAGCTTGCCTTTACACAAGTTCTTTGGCATGTTCTAGTAGTTCCATCACTACACTGTAGTGATTTTTCACTACATATTGTGGCCACAAACGCATTGCATCAAGATCAACCATCCACACATTCTTCTACAGCATTATTATTTTGCCCACATTGTTTGGTGCCTACGGCACACTCTCACTCACAAGTATCAGGTACATCAGACTGACAATTTGACTCACAATCTCACAAAGTATTATAGCATCATGGAGTGCCGATAGTACATTCTGAGCAAGTATTTGTAGATGCATTACACATATATCATGTCGCTTCTGGTGGATCATATTCGCAGTTATCTACCTGGAGCACTCTTTGGATAATTACAAGGTCTATGGTAGACAATCATCAAGAATTATTAGGATCTCGATTTTTTCAAGGAAAAATGATTTCTGGATTTTCTACTCAAGGTCTAATTCACAATATTAATTGTCTTAGAATATCTACATCATCCATATCTAAATCACCATCGTTATCAAAATCAAATTGTGGTTGATTGTAACAGATATCTCAGACTGGAGGAGCGATTGATAATTCACATACTCATCAAATCTCTGGCATACCATCACAGTCCTGAGAACAGCAAGTATCACCATCCGATACACTAGTATCGCATGACACTTCGTTACATCAAGTAGCGTTTTGATTCTCCAAAGCAAAAATTCAATTATTGCAAGAGTAGGTACAGAAGTCGTCTGTTGGTGGAGGCGGTTCAACTCCGCACTGTCCATCACCATCAGGATCTTCACAACATCCATTTCAGTTTGGATTCTCAATATATCAACTCAAACAGACATAGTCACAATCAGCACCATTGTCTGCTGCAGGACAAGTATTTTGTGATATTGAAATGTTTCTAGTATTACAAGTTTTACCTTTGGGTAATTCTTTATTTAAATTACATAGCTGGGTATTTGGAGGAGTAGAACAAGTAGAACATTTAATAGCTACACTTCATTGTCCACACTGTCCATCACCATCAAGATCTTCACAACATTCATCTCCGTTAGGTGTTTTGGTATATCAGTTATTGCAATAAAATCTACACTGCTCTGGATTACTAATTGGTGGATTGGTTGGATCTGGTCCAGGTAACACATCCTGATCATTTCCTCATCCTGGTATATTGGATGTAGCAAGTCCATCACAATCAAATCATGGTATTAATGTAGTTAATCTTTTCTCATCACAAGAATTAATCTCTGTTTGTCTGTCTTGAATGCATATAGTTGCGTTTGGTATAGAACACTCATTACATTTTATATTACCAGAAGTACAATCTGAGTCATTCTGATCTATATCACCATCACAATCATTATCTTTTCCATCACTACAATAATTTGATTCATCTACTCAAGGATGTATTATGTTATTGCTATCATCACAATCGTTATTATTATCGACAAATCAAGTAACAGGCTCGCAAGACAAAGTTGTGCTTATTAGATCTCCATATCCATCTTGATCAGCATCTTCATAATATAGAGTCTCAGGAACGCATTCTCCATTTATTTCGCAAGGAGTAGATCACTCACACACTACAGTATTGTTGCAATCTCTTCGCACGGCTGGATCGCTATCATCGCAGTCCCATCTCGGTACCTCATCTCTTGGCAATACATATCAAGCAGGAGGAAAACATGTATCTAAATACACCTCACTACCTCCATATCCGTCTTGGTCAGCATCTAAGTAATACCTAGGTGGATTTATGCATTCTCAAATACATTTACAATTATTGGTTACCACATCATTATCAGTATCTATATTACCATCATCACAACTATCACCAAAATCTTTATTTAGTGAGGGACAATCAAAATTATATACCCGCTCACAAGCAAGGTGCTCTGCACACTCATCTTCGTCTTCATCTGCACACTCGCCGTTAGATGGGAAAGGTGGATTATTTGTTCCACATTTTGGAAAAGTATTTTCATTCCAAATACATGCTCTATGTATTCAAGGCACTGTTACTAGATGACAAGCGCTTTGTGTTGTTTTTTGGTCGCAATTCACTTTTTCTACACAAGTTCATGCTCCCTGCGTAGTAAATCAATCCATACCCTGCTGATTGGTATGATTAAATAACAAAGCTACCAATAATAATCCGCCTATCAAAAATCCTCCCACAACAAGCGGTCGATGCAGATCAAACCATTGTTTCGAAAACAATGGATGTTTGGTAGAGATATGTGTATCTTCCTGGAGATACAATGGTTCTATGGTTCAGCTCATAACAAAAAAATAAGAGATATACTGTCTCCAGTATACCTCTCGGTCGAGTTTATTACAAAATTATCATACCTAAAGCGACACTATATAGTGTATAAATACTATAATAGTACATAATATGTGACAAGTATCATAAAAACACTACTTGTTTGTGAGTTGTCTGAGATAGGTAGAGAGTCGATAAGGATACAATGCTCATCATCACAATGTATCTCACTGATCTCATCACTCTAGTCTCACTATCTGTTGTTGGAGTATTTCATATTGCTCATCTTGTTTTTTTCATTGGAGATTAGATACCAGCTCTTGGAGATACAATGTATTTTGTCATTGGAGATACAATCCATCAGACATATACGGCAAAAACTTCCTCACCAATAATTCTGCCACTTGTTCTCTACTTGGATACTTATTATTGTCCAGCATATCCTGCACTTCCAATGTAGTCATACGCTGACCATCATCTACCAATGCAAGTATCTGTGCCACTTCTGGTACTGTGATAGATCTATTTGGACCAAAAAACAATTCTCTAGCAATATTGGACTGTAATGGTGCTAGGTATCATTGAGTATCTAAATATGCTATGTACTCAGCTGCTCGATGAGTTTTTTTGATATCTATATATGATACATTTACCTCTCCAGATCACTCTGGTCATCGACTTGTCTTGGTAGACAGACTGATCGATTTTGCCAGCATTTTTGCAAATTCTGCTCTACTTAGTCTAGATTTTGGTACAAAAGTATTATTAGATCATCTTCATTTGACAATACAATAATCAGCCAATGTTTCGATAGCTCGTGCGTATTTGCTACTACGACTATCACCAAATCATCCTGCTGGGCGCTCACCTGTGGCACAGAGATTAGTGCCATTGCGCACAAAATCATCTATCTCAGCAGCAAAATCCGCATACTGTGACTCACAAGAATTTTCAAAAATAAGTGACTCGGTCGCTTGGGATCAAGAAGTCTGAACATATCGTCACTCACGACCGTTTTGTATCTCACAAGTAGGTGTGTCTATAGCTGGATCATAGCACAGTGTATATGATATCGTATCTGATCAGATAGCGTGGATACCTTGGGTAAACTCTACTGAGTCCAATCCAGAACAACAAGCTCCGCCATTGGTGCTAGAGCTATAGTACTCTGCGTGACCACTGCACTCTCTAGAGACACATACTGTAGGTGAGAGTCACTCGCATACCCATCCAGGATCAAATCTACACTGCGTACATCCATCACCATCTATGAGGTTACCATCATCACATTGTTCGTATAGTGAGTCAGATTCTACAGTTCATTGAAACGTGATCCCGTCACCACATAGTGGTACACCAGATCCGTGCTCACCGTTGTTGCACGCTCCAGCACAGTCACTATCTTCGCAGTCCACAAGACCATCACAGTCATTGTCGATCAGATCATGGCATCATTGTCGCTCTGGAGATCTTCGCTGACACTCTGGAGCTGGGGTTGGGGTGGGAGGCGTCAGATCATCACCAGTATCATCTCATCCACTCTCTCATCCATCTGGTGAGCCATGCTCACCACCATCTAATCAGCTATCGGTTCATCATGATCAGCCAGTGTCAGACCCATCTCATCAACTAGTGTTTCAATTAGTTGTCCCACCTGTATCGTCTCATCCATCACTCTCACCTGCATCACTAGATCACGGTGGATTTGTTGGATTGGTGATACCTGGTCTGCCGATACCTGGCAGACCATCGCTCACAGCGATCTCTACTTGCTTGTCTAGCACTGTCATACTCTCAGCCAGCAATGCAGACACACTACAAGTTTGCGTCCCTATATACTCAAAACTTCAGGTCTCCAGACCAAAACAACCACTCAGCACCTCAAACACAGATGTCGAAAAAGCTCATCACAAACTATGTATTGGTATCTCCAATACTCACTCATATATCTCACTCTCAAATCACTCATTTGTATTGATACTAAATCACTGCTCCATACCGATCACAAAAGTAGATATACCTCACTCGGTATTGATAGTCGAGATATCTAGCTTGTCAGAGTCTATACGTGCTTCGTTTGCTTTGAGTATCCATCCAGGAGGATGCTTGACCACGACTCATATATTAGCTTCTGGATAGTATCTTTCGTAGGTCTTGTATTGTATATCTATGAGCACAGTCGCATCTCATCAGATACTTACTTGGGATGGTGAGATCCTGTGTCATACCTGTACGAGTGGATATGCTTGGGAGATGGTTCATCCATCACTACCATCAGATCATCCTGCATCTCAGCCACCATTGCTCCCTCAAGTATCACTTCATCCACCATCTACTCCACCACACTGATCATCAAACTCACACGCTACCCCGCCACTAGAGATAGATCGCGTACAAGCATTGGATCTACATCTGCGATACTCTATCTCACAAAACTCGCTACATCCATCTCAGCCTACATTATTTCAGTCATCACAAGTTTCATTTCATTCTATGGTATCATCACCACATATAGGCAAGGTATCAAACGCATCTCTACATATACCTGCTCACAGATCTTGTACGATCGGAGCTGTGTATGATGGCGTAGCTACAGCTTGGCAATAACCATATGATCTAGCATTGCAGTCTCATTCATCTACACCACAGCCACAAGATCATGGAGTAGATTTGTTGGTATCGTCTGGGCACTGGTCGAGACAGTCTGGAGTGCCGTCACTGTCGCTATCACTATCTTGTGTACCACAGCCACAAGCTCCAGGCATGATCTTGTCAGGATCGTTTGGACATTGATCTTCCTGTTCTGGTTCATCTCTACAATCAGGTATATCGTTTTCA
>CALHCH010000041.1 GCA_937930555.1 Candidatus Absconditabacterales bacterium
GTGACCCTATGATCTATGTGTGATGGAGATGATGCTGATCAGTGTAGTGACGATGTGTATGTCTGTTCTTCTGACCAAAACTGAGTTGTATGTCTAGACAATCAAAATAACAATAGCGAGATATGTGACGGCATCGATAATGATTGTGATGGATTTGTTGATGAGTGATTTGATAGTGATGGAGATTGAGTGGTAGATTGTGACGACAATTGTCCTCTGGTAGCAAATCCAAATCAGGAGGATACAGATACAGATGGTGTGTGAGATGTCTGTGATAACCCTGACTGCAGCAACTGAGTGTTAGAATGATTAGAGGAGTGTGATGATGGCAATCTCATAGCAAACGATGGATGTAGTGTAGAATGCGAAATAGAATACTGCCGAGATGATGCACCACTCACCGATACAAGCAAAAATTTCGTCATCACCTCATTGGATCCCACTAGTATTGCTGGGACGAGCAGTCAACCAGATAGTAAGGTAGCAATCTGTCTAGAAGACACAACTGGTACTAGAGATATCTTTTATACCACTACTGATACAACTGGTGCATTTGCTTATACACCAAATCTGACTCCATATGCAGCTCCACGAATCAATGTATGAATAATGCTACATGATGAGAATTGATTAGACATAGATCATCACTCATTGATTATTATTAAGTAGTTTTTTATAATTAAGTCAACAATTAGTGATCTAATATAAGGCTAAATTAGCCTTATATTTTTTTGTATATATACTTTAGTTACCTATTTATGATAATTTATTTTTTACAAAAAAAAATGATCACACAAAAAAAATCAATATTATCAATTTGTATCTCAATGTGATTTGGGGCATTTTTGTTTTTTTGATCTGTGTATGCTCAGGTATGTAGTGTGGAACTTGATGCTCAAGAAAATTTTGAACCATCTGAAGTCTGGATAGGTTTTGATGATGTAAATAATGATGGTGTGTATAATCCTGCAGATGGGGATCTTGAGATAGTCACGATAGATGGAAGAGAGACTACACTCATATGAGATATAGATGGTGATGGCATGCCAGAAGTAATAGTAGATGATTACAAAAATCCTGGTAGACTACGAGTGTTTGATGGTGATACGGGAGCAGTAGAACATTCTGTTGATACAGGATTAAGATTGGACCAAAACAATTCTTCTAATGCAATAGCTGACGTGGATGCTAATGGCTACTGAGAAGTGTATTTTGTAGATCGCAATAAGAATTTGTTTCGTTTCGATTTTGATGGCACTACATTAGTCCAAACATGGCAATCTCCAGATGTAGTACATAGTTTTTATTATGTACCTCACATAGCTGATTTTGATGGAGATGGTGTCCCTGAGATACATATGGGGACGCAGATTTTTCGTGTAAGCGATTGAAAAAAAATTATTGATGGTTGATTTAATCCTGGAGATTTTTGATGAAGTGTGGCTGCAGATATATTGCCAACTTCGGCATGTGCTGATTGCGCATGACAAGAATTGATTATGTGAAGTAAGATTTTTTCTGTAAATATTGCTGCAAATACTATGACAGAAGTGAGATTTGATGGTCTTCCGCGAAGTACATCCGCTAGATATGCTACATCTGTAGCTGATATGGATAATGATGGTGATCTAGATGTAGTGTATTCGGCAAGATCGGTAGATAGTGATGCCTGGATAGCTGTACGAGACGGACAGACAAACACTGTCATGCTAACCTATGAGATACATACTACTAATCCTGGTATATGAAGGATAAATATTGCTGATTTTGATGGTGATGGAATTAATGAGATGTGAGTCGTATCATATGGAAGATATACCGTGGTAGATGATATTATTACCTCACCAGCTGGAGCGGAATTGCGAAGAATAAATAATCAGGATTTCTCTGCAGTAACTTCTAGTAGTGTATTTGATTTTGACTATGATGGTATATATGAGGTGGTATATCGTGATCAGTACAATCTATTTATCCTAGATGGTCCTACATGAGCAACCAAATTTGTCACTCCATGTAGATCAGGTACTAGACGAGAAAACCCAACCATAGCAGATGTAAACAACGATGGGCAAACAGAAATAATCGTGATATGTACTGATCCAGTGTTAAAACCAACTTGGACTAAATGAAGAGTAAAAACCTTTGCTTCATCAAATACTCCCCGAGCACCATCTCGTCCAGTGCGAAATCAACATGGATATAATATAACCAATGTAAATGATGATCTCACTATACCAGCAGTGCCAAAAAATAATGCAACCCGAGAGTGATGAGTACACAATACGTTTCTGACTCAATCCTTGCCTATTGATTCAGAATTTGTACCCACAAATAGCTTTTTGCCTCCAGGGCATGTATTCGCAGCTGATGCTCAATTGGGTATTAGTACTGTCGATACATCCCAATGTGCAGTCTCAATGACCGTGCAGGTGGATGTGTCCAACAATGGTGATGCTTTACTGCCTGCTAGCACACCACTAGCAGTATACAATGATGATCCTACAGTGTTTGCATCTAGTTTGATAGGAAGTACTACTCTAGGTATGGTTGTAGGTACCTGATCTACAGTCACTGTAAGTGTGCCTGTGACGAGTTGTGTCTCACCGTTGTTTGCAGTAATCAATGATGGTAGCACTACCAACCCATATACATTGAGTGGATCTGCAGTGTTTCCAAATACCTCAACCGCCGAATGTGACTATACAAACAATATTGATAGTGTTGTATTTAGTCATTGTGGTGATGGTATACTAGATACTTGAGAGGAGTGCGATGATCCCAAGATATGCAACAATGGTAATGCTTGTAGTCTAGATATAGACTGTGATGCTGATATCACAGATGGTCTTGTGTTGCATCACCAGTTTCAGTGATGAAGCACTACAGACCTAAGTGGTAATGGTAATGATGGAATACTGATGTGAGATGCAAAAATAGTAAACTGACTTACTGACGAATCACTGACTGTAGATGGATATGATGATTGGATGATGGTACCACATAGTACGAGTCTAGATCTTTCTACTGATATCACGCTTGCAGCCTGGGTATACCCTAGGCAGTTTGGGCATGGGCAGTGAGCTTGAGATTTTTCCAATATCATCACCAAATGAGCTGCATACTATCTCAATCTAGACGCAAGCGGTAGACCGCAATTTTATCGATATGGATTGAGTAATGAGTGATATCATACTGCCTCCAATCCATTGCCTCTCAATACACGATCTCATATCGCTGCCACGTATGACGGTACCGCTTGAGAGATACGTTTTTATGTAGATGGGGTAGTGCAGTTTGTGACTTCTGCTACAGGCCTAGGTAGACAAAATACTCAAAATGTAGGTATCTGAAGATATCCTGAGTCTGATGTGCGTGAGTTGGATGGAGCACTAGATGATGTGAGAGTGTATGATCGTCCTCTCGTAGAGATAGAGATCCAACAACTGCACAGCAACTGACTAGACATGTGCGAATCAAATACTCTCTCAGGAGACTGATGTAGCAATCAATGCGAAATCGAATACTGTCGAGATGATGCACCACTCACCGATACAAGCAAAAATTTCGTCATCACCTCATTGGATCCCACTAGTATTGCTGGGACGAGCAGTCAACCAGATAGTAAGGTAGCAATCTGTCTAGAAGACACGACTGGATCTAGAGATATATTTTATACCACCACTGATGCAACTGGTGCATTTACTTATACACCAGATCTGACTCCATATGCGGCTCCACGAGTCAATATATGAGTCATGCTTCATGATGAGAACGATCTAGATATTGATCATCATACATTATTTTTGAAAAAATAGTCATACTAATATATTTTATTGAGATAAGTCAATTGTAAGTGTCTTATTCAACCTCTATTTTTGTGTTATATGGAGGTTTTTTTATACTTAAAAGTATAGATTTTTGTATTTATTTGATATCACTATGACCAATTCAATAAAATTATTCGCTTCTGCGACAGTGAGAATTATATTTGTTTTTGCTATTCTCTTTCAATCTGTATTTACCTGAATCTCTCAGACGCAGGCTTTGAGTAATGTGACTCGATCAAATCTTGTAGGCACTACTGCTGTAGGCAATGATCTTACCAAGACGGATCCTAATGATCCTCCCACTGCATCGTGGTCTGATCCACTCAATGATCGGGATGATGGTGGAGCGATCTCCAATACGTGTATAGCAGATTGTGCTGATGGGTATATGGAGTTTCGTGCTACTGATGATAGTGATGGTGCCATACCCAACAAGCATCACTATATGGTAGGTCTATGATGATCTGATGTAGATCAGCATTTTGATGATATAACCTATGGTATCTATATACATCATAATGGTGATGGACAATGAATACGTAGATTTTATGTCTATGAAAACGGGGTATATGCTGGATACTTTGGTAATTGGGCCGAAGGAGACATATTTCGTGTAGAAAAGCTGAATGGAACGGTAACATACAAACAAAACGGAGCAACTTTTTATACGTCGACAGTAGCACCTACTGGAGAACTATGTGTCGATAGTAGCATATATGGAGAAGACGATACTATTTTTGATACTGTAATTCATGAAGAGATTTGTGAGACTTGTGACGGTATAGACAATGACAATGATGGTCTTATCGATGAATGAACTGACGACTCAGATGGAGATGGTACATGTGATTTGCTAGATATCTGTGAGTGATTTGATGATACTATCGATGAGGATGGAGATGGTGTGCCAGGTAGCGGTGTCTGGATGGCTGACGGATCCAATGGATGTGATATCTGTAGATTTGGTGATGACAATGCAGACTACGATGGAGACCTGATACCAAATGAATGTGATCTGTGTGAGTTTGATGCTGATGCTATCAGAGATGCAGATGGAAACAATCAAGACGTAAATCCAATGGATGGATTGCCAGATCAGTTGGACACAGATAGTGATGGTGTATGAGATGTATGCGATATCTGCCCCATAAATAATCCTAATGATAGTGATGGTGATGGAGTATGTGATGCTGCAGATATTTGTAATGCTGATAGTGTACCTGCTGCGACTGGTGGGTCAAGTGATGATACAGTAGATAGTGATGGAGATGGTATCCCCAATGCATGTGATACATGCCTAGAATGAGACAACTGAATAGATGGCGATGGCGATGGAACACCTGATGCTTGTGATGCATGTCCAAATGATGCAAGTAATGATACAGACGGCGATGGAGTATGTGATGGTGTGGATGTATGTCCAGGATCAGATGACACAACAGATAGTGATAGTGATGGTATACCTGACTGTATAGATATATGTGCAACATGAGATGACAATCTCGATGCTGATCAAGATGGGGTCCCAAACGCATGTGATAGCTGTGTGGCAGATATAAACCCAGGAACCTATAATGGTGATGGTACCCGATCACAAGTAGATGGCGATGGCGATGGGCTATGAGATGTATGCGATGTGTGTCCAGCAAGTAGTGTAGTAGCAGAACATCTAGATCCAGACAATGATGGAGTGCCTACCTGTAGTGATATATGCCCAGCATGAGATGATGCAGTAGATAGTGACGGTGATGGGGTCCCAAACGCATGTGATACATGTGATGGAAACAATACGCTAGATAGCGATAATGATGGTATACCAGATGCTTGTGATATCTGTCCAGATATCTCTGCATGAACCAATAATCATGATAGTGACTGAGATGGTGTGGTAGATTGTAATGATGTTTGTGCTTGATCTGACGATACTATCGATAGCGATGGTGATGGAGTCCCAGATGATTGTGATATCTGTGCTGGATGAGATGACGCTACTGATGTAGATGGAGATTTGGTGCCAAACGTGTGTGACAACTGTCAAAATACCGCAAATCCATGAACATATGATGGTGACGGCACTTGGTCTCAAGCAGATGAAGATGGAGATGGTATAGGTGATGTGTGTGAAGCATGTGGTGCTGTATGAGATAGCGATAGCGATACAATATGTGATGATGTGGATATCTGTAACGGTGCTACGATTATTTCTGGTACTGGAAATGATTTGGTAGATCAAGATAATGATGGTATTCCCGATGATTGTGATTCTTGTCCTCTAGGTATAGATGGCGATCAGGATGGTGTTTGTGATAATATTGATAATTGTGTTTGATTACCAAATACTGACCAGACAGACACAGATAATGACGGTATAT
>CALHCH010000042.1 GCA_937930555.1 Candidatus Absconditabacterales bacterium
AGTATTCACCAAAAAAATCAATATTTCATAGACTATAATAAATAATTTAAATTTGTATTAATACATATCTCTAACACAGCGAATCGCGTTCAAATCACTAATATCCAGCTAACTAATACCTATCTAAATCTAAAGAACGACTGCATAAATTCGGCATATGTTTTGGGAATCTTATACTTAGCTGCTCAAAGAATCGAAGACGGTCACACCAAATACGACGCGGTTTTTTTGTCTACGGTACAGTTGCCATCTAGATAGCTACGTGAGTCTGTGCTTGCAGCCCTATTGTCTCACATCACAAAATATCAGGTATCTACCACAAACGCTGGGGTATCGCAATAAAAAGGTGTCTTGGTACCAGCTGGAAGGTATGTTTCTTTCATAGTGTCACATTTTCTAGGATCCAAGGTACATATTTCCAAGTAGCCACTTTTGAGGTTTACTATTTCTTCAGGCTCAGGTACTCATACGATTCTTTTGAGGTATTCTCCATCATCGTGTATATACAGCACCACATCTCACCTGCTGTATACAGGCTTTTGCATTACGATTGCTATATCTCACTGGACATAGTTGGGTGACATACTCTCTCCAGCCACTGTCACAGGCGTAAAAAACAACGCATGTGACACAAACAATCCAGATGCCAACACTATCAAAAACATCAGCAAAAACAAAGCAAAAATGATGGGTTCTGCTACGTACTTCCAACCACGTGTACGAAAATACAACAATCACGACACAAATGCTATCACTCCTGGAAACAAAAATGAAATATACCCTGGTAAATCAAACTGAAACAACAACATGGTCCCTCAGATCAACATCAGCCAGTATGTGATGTAGTATCATCGCTTCCACCTACGATGACGTCACTGGATATCTAGCACCTTGATGCTGAGATTGCCTGATATCCACGTGATCAACCGCAATACAAAAAACGTAATACAAAATAATAATAAGGTAGTAGTATCAAATCACATATGCATCGCTGTAAAAAGTAAATGGTGTGTGGTTATTGGTAGTTGATCATTAGTTATTGGTAGTTGGTGCACTATCATCTGGATCGTATCGAAGAACGCAGTGATGGCAAAGTGGAGAGATTTGTATGTAGTAGGTAGTTTCTAGTTGGTAGTGACTAGCTCACTTCTCGCCAACGACTAATGACTAACCACTAATGATTAAAAAAACTAATTCCCCGTTACATTTTCATAACTCTCCCACACTTTATCATCTTTGACAAATATCACATCTATCCTAGGCTGGAGATCGCTCGGGTGTTTGTGGAGATAGGTAGTGAATGCTCTCTTGAGGTGACCTAGTTTTTTGTCGGTGATATACGCCATGATATCATCTACTACCACCACTAGTTTGACTTCTACACACACGATATATTCGCCGGTAGTAGCTATGATATCTATCTCACCTCACCTCATCGTCCAGTTTCTCTGCACTATAGTCCATCACTGATCCACTAGTCGTTGTTGGGCTATGTTTTCTGCTTTGTCACCTTTCTCCCTATTGTGCATCATATATAGTGTACATAAACAGCTCAAAGTGTATGTATCTATGTATTTTTCTCAAGTGTATTGTACAATACAATTATACACTCAACTCGCTTGAAACACCACTCTACATCACTACAGTCACACTATGACTGACACACCAACAATACATACTATCAGTGTCCTAGATCGACTGATCAATAAGCCAGTAAATGTAAACTTCCCTACTGATATGGAGCTGAGTACTGGAGATCTGATAGTGTACAAAGATCGTGAAAACAAAGAATACCTAGGAGAATACCTAGGATATATGGTCAAAACTGAAAAAAAATGAACCTATATACGCACACTAGATGGCAAAGAAGCCGAGCGTTTTGAGTCCAACAAAGAGAAGGCAGATGAGCTGTTTGGTCTATTTAAAAAACAGTTTCAGCAAGAGTTTCCCAAATCTAAACCAATCACTGCCAGGATTGATCTTCACGGGAGTCAGATTTATTTTTATTTTTTTGCTGAAGACAGATACGATTTTTCGAGCTTTGTGAGATCATTTAGAGAACAAGTGAAGTTGAAGTTTTTTATCTATCAAGTGAGTGCGAGAGATAGAATTAGGATGTTTCCAGGCATAGAGACGCGATATGACGCCAATGGTTTACCGATGATGTATAGCGTGTTTAGGCATCCTTTGCCTCAAGTCAGCAAAAGCGCTATCAACAATCAGTGACTACGTGGGAGAGATATGGAAAGACTCAAGGATCGATCTGGTCAGCTAGATCATACACTTGAGTTTGAGGCTGATATCTATGCAGCAGAAGTACCCAAATATCCCGAAAAGCGATCTGTCATCTCACTGCACGACAAAAAAATGATGTGTACGGGATACAATATCCTGACTCAAGAGATCAAGCTCAGAGGTGAGGACAGCGAAAAACCTGGAGAGTTTTATGGAGAGTTTGTGACTATCTCGCTGACAGAATACGAGTCGTCTGGCTCTGTAGTCACTGCTCCACAAAGACGCAAGAAAAAAAGTTGAAATACCACCTGACCAAAAAGAAAGAGTGGCATGAGTGACAGCAAAAACAATTGAAGTATCAAAAAAATATCAAAAAAAGCTGATCTAAAAGGCGGGTCAAAAACTCAACATAAAGATACTCCTAGCACTGGGACTTCAAAAAAGTTTGTGAAAAGAGACGATAGACCTCCTTCCCAGATACACAAAACCAAAAGCTCAAGGACTCCTGAGACTCAGATCAAAAAAGATGGTATCAAAAAAACCTGATTTGTTCGCAGATCAAGATAGCTTGACAAATGATGTATTAAAATTATAAAAAAGATATTTATTTTTTACGATCTGTATGTTTATCAAGATTGAGATACTCATCTGGCTTCTGCTCACTATAGTGCTTTTGTTTACACCTATAGTGCTGTTTTTGAAAAACTACAAACATCTCATATGATGATGGACCAAAAAAATGGAAGAATATACCACTAATCGCAAAGAGCAAAAACTCCACGAAGAACAACTCAAAAAAGCAGCCAGACCAGTACAACAACTAGACAAAGAAACATCTCCAGATCCACAAAAAAAAGTAGATATACCAGAATCCACAAAAATCCAAGAGCCTGCTGATCAAGATACACAAGCAACATACAATGAAGCTATCTCGACTACCACACCACCACTTACTGATACTAAGCCACCAAAAGCATCAGTACCTCCAACTCCAAAAAAGAACCCGATAGAGATCCAAAGAGAAAAAGAGAAAAAACAGAAAAAGTTTGATGAGATCAGAATGAGCGCTCTCACCAACAAAGAAAGAGGTAAAATCGAAGATTATGAAAAAAAACTGATCGAGTGACTTATGCTCGAACCAGAAAACAAAGAATTTACCGAACGACTCTCTGATCATTATTTCAACAATCAACAGTACCTCAAGGCGATGTCATTGCTCAAAAAACTAGTAAATAATGACCCAAATCATCACAAAGCTATCCGACAGATAGGTCAAATATATATCCACCAAAATGATCTAGATACAGCCAAGATACTTATAGAAAAAGCAATCTCAGAAAAAGCAGACAACCCCAAATATCATATATCACTCGTAGATATCCACTATGCAAAAAACAACCTAACAGAAGCAATCAGATCTATGGAAAAAGTACTAAAACTCAGACCAAAAAACAAAAACTATCTGCTAAGTATAGCAACTCTCCACGAAGAAAATGCAGAACCATCAAAAGCATTGTATTATTATGGAAAAGTAATAGAGTTGGATCCACTCAACGATCAAGCAAAGCTTGGGATTAGTCGTTTATCATAAAATACTAATGCAAAAAATCCTTTACTCAATACTTGTTTTTGCTATGTGTGCAATTTTTATTGCATTACTAAAGATACTATAAATACATACATCCATTTTTTTATCAATTATATATCTCCTAGATGATCAAAAAAAGAAAAAAGCTTCTCTTTGCATTTATTATAGTCATCATAGCGGTGTTGATGTTTTCTGTAGTGGGAGTAATCTCGGTGTATCTAGCTGGACCTCAACCACAGATAGTATATCCTACACCATCTGATGAAGCAGCAATGGATATAGCAGCTCCAGAGGCAATACAAGATGCTCTAAATGCTGCTGGTACTCTCACAATAACCGATGAAAACGGTGATATTGTAGATGTAACTATAGGTACTGGCAACTAACAAGCTGTACATTGTATTTATAAGCATCAAAAGATTGTACAATCATGAAACTCACAGTCAACAAACAACAAAGACAAGCAAAAATGCGTGCACATACTGCCACGCACCTTTTGCATTTTGCGTTGGACAAGATGCTAGGCGGGACCAAACAAGCTGGATCGCTGGTGGATGACGACTACCTGAGATTTGATTTTGCTAGCAAGGATGCGCTGACTCCGACTCAGCTTGCCGAACTAGAATACTCACTCAACTCATGGATAGCAACTGGAGCTGATGTGATAATCGCTGAGATGTCTATGGACGAGGCAAGTCAGACTGGAGCCAAGGCTTTTTTTGAAGACAAATACGGTGATACGGTGAGAGTCGTACGCATCCAATGAGAAGTACAAAATGATCTAGATATCAACTCTATCGAGCTGTGCTGAGGGACACACGTCACCAATACCTCACATATCTGAGTCTGCAAAATCATCGATCACTCCTCTGTGGCTAGCGGTATCAGGAGGATAGAAGCTGTCACAGGCACCAAAGTAGCTGACTATGCCAATACCCTCTCTGCCCAGCTCCAACAGCTAAGCACTACCCTAGACTGCCAACCATCCCAACTAGAAAATAAACTACAAAAAATACTGAAAGACTACGAACATATCCAGGCCGATCACGCCTGACTACAAGGCAAGATCATCTGTACTCATCTAGAAGAATTTCACAATCAATGTGAGCTACCTAGTGTATGATCAGCTCGAGGCAACTGATGCATCATCAATACAACCGATACAGACCTCGATCACCACAACTTCAAGGATGTAGTAAATACCGCCAAATCTCGTCGATCAGATCGCAACTGGATCATCTACAACAACGAATGAAACTTTGCTATCTATGTAGGCATCTGAAATATGTCAGCAAAACAATTTGCCAAAGAACAATGACTCAAAGGTGGAGGTTCAGATCAGTTTGTGCAAGGAAGAGATGTGAAGATTAAAGAGGTTATTTAATAGAAAATATATGATGAATTTTCTTTTTAAAGTTATAATGTGGGTTTTTATATTTTCATTACTTCTATCATTAACTTGATTATTCATTGAGATAAAAAATATTATTGTTTTTAATACAGTTCTGACTTATTCCTCAATTCTAACAATTATTTGACTTTTTATTAGTTTGCGCTCATCTGAAACATCATCATTTGAGAGGGGTGAAATAAAAAAAGATACTAAAGAAATCTTAGAGAAAATTAATGACCCATTAAAAACCAAAAGTATCAAAAAAGTTACTTCTTATGTTCATCAATGAGTATATCAACTACCAGATCTGAAAGATTTTAGTAGCTGAAATGAAGTTTGATGAGATTGAGCTCAAAAAAGAGAAAAGAGTCGAAAGGTATTTAAAGAGAAAAACAAATTAGCTGTGATGCGTATACCATTTGAGATTCATAATCAAACTGATAATCAAATAGATAAAATAAAATTAAGAATAAATCGGAATACACAAACTTATAAATTAAAAAAAACTACATCAAGCAAAAAAAATTATCATAAATTTAGAGTCATTTCAGCATACTATATTCAAGCAGCCTGAAAGATAGAAAACACCACTACACCAATCGAACGATTGATGAATAGGTATAAGTTTGAAGACATAATGGTAGCCACATTATTACCAAATGAGCGTCTAGAATTTGATTTAATTAGAATAACGGATAAATACTTTTTTACGAAACCAAGACTTGAACTCACTTATTCTGACCACAATTGAAAATCAATTCAAGTATAAGTTATTTCTAAATCTATATTTCCTCTATCTTCACCTCTACTTCTCCTCCCCTACCCAATACACTCATCCACTTCTGCTCTGCTAAGATCGGAGTCGGCATATCCGTACAATGTAAAGTCATACTGTACTTGCCACCTGCTACCTGTCACTTGTCACCTATTATTCTTTCAAAACACTCCTTCACCGCATCCAGTCAGTGAAATCTCTTTTTCTTTCGATTAATTCTGGTTTTGATGATTTTTTGAAAAAACAGATGTCCTCGACTCATTGGGATCAGTGTATCCACATCTGCATCTGAGAAGTATCTCAGATCATATTTGAGTGTCTTGCGTACCATAGAATCTCTACGACCATAGGTAGTAATGAAGTATGTCCACATCCTCAAGTTCTTTTTCCACATCGCAAAGGGAGTGTGGAATTTTTTGATGTTTTTTTGATTGTCCGTAGGTGTGTACTTACTAGCCATCTCACTGATGACCTGCTGTGCTCACTCCATATCAGCCTGATCACATAGCAATCAGAGCTTACCCACAATGCTGTATTTCAACGCATACTCCAGGATGTATGTCTCAAACAACGGTAACACACTAGCTGATAGCTGATAGTTGCTAGCTGCTAGCTCACACATAGGTGGTACAATAATCACATCCATACCCAGCTTATCTAGATAGTCACATCACTCTTGCACTCTCCTCTCACGTAGCTCACTACTCTTGTCTCCTCGTGGTCGATACGCTCGATCCAACCAAAAATGATACTCATGATCATATTGATTGAGTATCTGCATCAGCGGCAACATATCGTGTCAGGATCACACTATTCCTATCTTCATATCACTATACTATACACCAAAACTACAAAAATCTCACACCTCTCTACAGTCCATTACCATATAGATATTCTTTGAGAAACGGCACCATCTCCTCAAAATCGTGAGCAAATTGTATACGATCCAACAAAAATAACTTATATTGCAATCATTCCATCGTAGAGGCGAGATTCTTGAAAGAAAGTTCGTTTCAGGACTCTAGAGCTACAGTAGACTGATTTGAGATGCTCTGTATAGATCTCAAGACGCCACTTCTTTGCTCAGAAAGATAAAACACAAGCAGACTCTTAATCTGATTAAATAATGATCTTTCAAAATCTGACATTGCAAGCAACACCTGTGTCTTTGTTCTTTCCTGTGATTTTTTTTGGGATGCTAAGGTAAGAAGCACTTCATTTCGATACGCTACATCGGTTCATAATGATATAAACGCATTGGCTTGAGCTATATCTGACTCGACCTGTTGGATGCTTTGTGTAGTCTCAGCTATATGCCCAAAACATTTTTTGGTACCAGTGCTAAGTGAGACAGTGATATTGCTAGACTGCACGGTGCAATAATACTTCCACTCAAAATATCCATCTACTACTCCAGTAGATGCAAGTCATATACATACCGCACTCATTACTACCAACCGATTTCTCATATGGTATATTACAATTAAAGATTATTCATTTGTAGCAAGTATTTTTTGTGGTTTTTTTGATCTTTTGGAGTTTGTTTTGGATGATGATTCTATCATGCTTGGTAGCTTGACGTACTCTGTATAGATCATCTGCACGATCACTGCTACTGGCACAGCAATAATAATTCATAAGATACCCAGCAGTATACCCATCAGTATCATCGTCACAAATATCAATAATGGGCTCACACCCAAGGTTTGAGACATGATCATAGGCACCAAAACATTGTTTTCTAATCGCTGTACTACATAATACATAAACATTGTGACCAATAAGCCTTTTCGACCAAAACTAAGTGTAGCAACAAACAGTGCCGGTATACCTCACAATATAGGTCATACATAAGGTATAAATTCTGTGAGTCAAGCAATGAGCGAAAGAGTAAATTTGTTGGGGAGACTATACCCAAACAATCAAATAATATTGAGTCATATAGCTACCAATACTCATACCACTACAGACAAAAGGAGTTGTCACACCAATCGATTTCATAATTTGTCGTAGAGTCTATGTATATTGTTGGTCACATACCCAGGAGAACTCGAAAAACTAGAAATAACTCACACTACCTTGTCTCTCTCCAAGGTGCAAAAAATCGCAATCATAAATACAATAAATATCTGAAACAGTGCAGAAAATGTACCAGTCAGTAAGCTTACAGCAAAATCTCCAGCGTTTTTGATGTAGGATGTGCCCATACCAATAATTTGAGATATGTTATTGCTGAGAGTAGCCTGCATACTATCCCACACATTTGTTGTGTCCAAAAACCCAACTAGTGAATCCTTGACTGCCATAGGCAGGATAGTATCGTATATCATCACTCTTATACCGTCTTCTTCAAGTTTTTGCTCCAAGATGACTGCTTGATCTAGCATCATTGTGATCAGATCAGCTGTCTGCTGCACCAAAAATGGTATAATCAATACAATACCAGAAAACAATAAGATAAACAAAAGTAAGTATGTCAGCGCCATCGCCAAACCTCTCGGCATCCATTGCTGGAAAAAGAACACAAACCTCTCTACCGCCATAGAAAGTATCAATCAAGTGATCAGCAAATACACTATCGAGAGCGTCTGAAAAAGAAAATATCATCACAAAACAACCACAGCTCATATCAGCCAAAATCTCCATAATGATTCCCTTGCTATCAAAGTGCCTGTATCTTTTTTTCTTTTTTTAGCAAAAAATTCTATCTCTTTTTTGGTCTGAGATTCAATGTTTTGCTCACGTTGATCTCTCAAGTCGCCAATTCGTAGATGAAATTCATCTAATTTTTGGTCAAACCGATCAAGAAGCGTGTGATCGTTTTTTGGACTTGTTGTATCTGATGTTTTGCTCATACAAGACTAATGAGACGCTAAAAAATGCTAGTTATTTTCTTTTTACAAAAACCGTTTTTCTTTGCTTGATGTTTTTTTGTGGAGACTGACTATTCGATTTTTTGGATACTTTTGATGTTCTTTGTGATTGATGTGTTTTGATTGAATGTGTCAGTTTTTTGACCAATATTTGCATATCCTTGGATACAAGACCTGATCGATAGCTGAGTATAGCAGTTTTTTTGTGGCTTGCAATATATTCTATAAGTGGAGCAAGCTTCTTTTTGTTGACTGAGACAAAGATTTTGTAGTATGATCATCAGATCTGTCATATAGATGTTGCTTCTTGATATCACACTCTTTTGAGCATGTTTCTCATCGATGCTCTTTTGTCTAGCTTGATCGGTACCTGCATAGCTCGCTGATGATATGGATTGTTGCTATACTGCGGTATCACCCAACACGTAAACACCTTACCATAGATCCTCCTTCATTTTTTGAGCATATAATTGATCTCCTTACCAGAGAGTTTTTGTTGTTTGGGGAGCATGGGTAAAGCTGAAAGTGTAAAGTTGAAAATTTGAAACTGAAGGCTTGAAGCTTGAAGACTTAGAGTATTTTGATCCAGTGATACATTCAAGTCTTCACTCAATCTCTACGATACGAATGACATATATCAGACTCCATCGTACATAGTGGTGATTTTTGTATATGTGTTGGTGATATACCAGTATCTATGAGTTGATCATACACACATCATGCCACATCTAGATAGTGCTGCGATCATCTACGTGTGATATATCTAGGGTCAAACAACTCGTACACCTCATCTCCAAACTCATAACACTGCTCGCATGCACTAGGTCATATCCATACCATACATGTATTCATATCTAGTGGCATATGTTGTTGTATAGTATCAAACGTATTTCACACTATATTGTGGTGTGTGCCTCATCGGCCAGAGTGTATT
>CALHCH010000043.1 GCA_937930555.1 Candidatus Absconditabacterales bacterium
ATCCACCTTATGTAGATTCTGAGAGTATGGTCAAAAGCTATAAAAATGAGAGAGATTTTATATCAAATCATTACGATTCTGCGAAAGGCAATCGAGACTTATTTGTTATATTTGTAGAGCATTGATTCAACATATTACAAAGTAAATGATATATAAGCTATATTCTGCCTAATAAATTACTGGGAGCTGATTATGCTTCTACCTTAAGAGATAAAATAAACGCCAAATGAAGTATCACCAACTTGGTTGATTTGTCTAAAGATAATATTTTTGTTGACGCTAGTGTATATCCAATTATTTTTGTCATAAATAAATCAATAAACACGAACAGTGAAATAGTAGTTTGAAACAACACTGATTGAGTGGATTATTTCAACCACAAGCTAGATAGAGATAATAATAATCGAAGTCTATATCTCAACAAAGGAAAAGATCTTGTAGATAGTCTTTTAAACTTATCAAAAATTAAAGAAGAGGCAAATTATGACATATATTCCGCGGC
Source organism: Candidatus Absconditabacterales bacterium (assembly GCA_937930555.1). Classification (GTDB taxonomy): domain Bacteria; phylum Patescibacteriota; class Gracilibacteria; order Absconditabacterales; family Absconditicoccaceae; genus JAHDCT01. The sequence goes on from CALHCH010000043.1 coordinate 503, forward strand.
AACTGTATCGGAAGCATATGAGCTTTTAGATCACATAGAAGAATGAAAAAAGTGATATAAATTAGTTAATACCTGAACAATTGATCCTTGGTTGTTTCTGCGATCATCAGCAAGATTCAATTATATAAAAAATGTTTTTTACAAACCAACTGTATGATATAATATAAAGTCAAAAGAACGACATAAAAAGTCTAAAATAATCATAGCTTGAATGTCTAAAAAATTTGAATGTTGATTTGACCAAAATTGAGAATATCTCGCCGCAAAGTCTACAACAGTTATTACTTCTGATGATGTAAAATATTTAAAATATTTATTGTGCTACCTCCATTCTGCACTAGCAAATTACTTATTTTCGAACATAAATAGCACAAATACCATGGCATGAGGATATATGAACTATAATTCAAATAATATAAAAAATATGCCAATCAAAATACCTAAAGATATCAAGAAATATACACTAAAAGCCGATGATATGCTTGCTCTCACTTATACATATCACGAAACTCTCCAACAAACACTAGACTTCCTACAATCAAGATACTCCCTAGAAAAAATACCAAAGAAGCTCCAGAAATTTACTGAGCTAGATTTTGATAGCTTCAAAAAAATCCTCAAACTCAAGAAGCTCTCACTAGAGGATGAGGAAGAACTTATGTCTTCGTTCAATAAGAAGCACACAGCATTGTCTGACTTACAATTTCAGATCGACTCTCTGGATAAGGAGATAGATGAGATGGTTTTTGATTTGTATGAATTGACTGATGAAGAGAGGGAGATTGTTTTAGTTGGATAGATTCTGATATGGCGTATCAATATCCAAGTGCAGATAGGGCAAGAGAAAAGTTGTCATATATAGTCAAAAATCTTGCGACTTGAAAGCAAGATATTAGATCACGTTTTCGTGAAGTTGGATTTATGTTTGCGAGATTGTATGAAAGAGATTTTCCATCTGACTTACAAGAAAGATGGTTTGAGATAAAAAATGAATTATACAGACCACAAACCAATCATTTCAATCTCTGATGTTACAAAGCTAACACTCTAACTAGACGCAATAGTTCTTATCAAAAAATTGCTGAAAAAGTATGGAGCTTGCGAGAAGATATTGAATCTAGGTTATAGATGAGATGTTTTTTGATTCGTTTGAATTGACTGATGAGGAGAGGGAGATTATTTTAGCTGGGTAGTATGCTCACAAACCCCTACCCCAGAGGGGACCCCTTCCCCTTATCAGGAGACAACGCGGTTGGGATATATGTCAGCGTTTGGAATCGATCTGTTCGCGTCCCTCCCTGACAAGTGAAGTGGTCTCGACGAGGTACGAGGAAGAGGTCGGAGGGTTTGTACACACAAAAACTTGCAAATACACTTTATCTATAGTCAATCTATGACCAACAAAAAATACATATACTACAACTCATCCAACAAAGAATATGCTGCTTACCAAAGATGCTATGCGTGATGCATAGGAATACGGCGTAGTAGTATGGGATCATCTAGATCTTGTTGAGAATTTATGATTGATATAGGAGAAGAGATAGAGAACATATGTTCTTTTTCTTGCAAATTGAATTTCTATCACTAGTATACGTATAGTTAAACTAATCGAATTCGACCAGTTATAGATACGTTTATATTTCCATTACTGATGACCAAAACCCCTCAATCATACAATAACTTTGTTATCTTTACTACTTCAACTGGTAAAGTAAATATCGATGTGCTCTTTGAGAATGAGACCTTGCGACTTACTCAGAAAAAGATGGCTGAATTGTTTGGTAAAGGGAGAAGCACAATTACCGAACATCTCAAGAACATTTTCAATGAATGAGAGCTGAGCGAAGATTCAGTATGTCGGGATTTCCGACACACTGCCGAAGATGGCAAAAAGTATGAAACAAAACACTACAGCCTCAGAGCAATCATCGCTGTTTGATATCGTGTAAATTCACATGTAGCAACAGAATTTAGAAAGCGAGCCACATGAGTCTTGCATGATGTCGTCATCAAATGATATTCACTTGACAATGATAGACTCAAAGAAATGAAGCATTTTGGAAAAGACTACTTTGATGATCTAATACAAGAAATTCGTGAAATTCGTACAAGTGAAAGGAGATTGTACCAAAAAATCACAGATATATACGCACTTTCAGCAGATTATGACCCCAAGAATTCTACCTCTAAGACTTTTTTTTCACTAGTACAAAACAAACTCCACCGAGCGATTACAGGAAAAACTGCCGCTGAAATTATCTATACAGAAGCTGATGCAAAAAAAGTAGCTATGTGACTTACGACATGGAAAAATGCTCCTGATGGCAAGATAATCAAATCAGATATAATAATAGCAAAAAATTATCTTAACAAACAACATCTACAAGAACTAGAAAGAATAGTATCAGCTTACTTAGATCTTGCAGAAAATAGGGCAACCAAATGAATAGTTACCAATATGAAAGATCGAACATGATTTTTAGATAAATTTTTAGAGATATCAGACTACCCAATCCTAACACATAAATGAAAAATTACAGTCCTTGAAGCAAAAATTAAAGCCGAAAATGAGTATAAAATTTACAGGGTGCAACAAGACCAAGATTATCTTTCAGATTTCGATCGTTACCTTTCAGATCAATAGTCATCTTTATATCAATACTAGATCATGTACATAACCAAATCCCTCTTCGTAGAATATCGTAAACTTCCTAAACTTGCTTGGCGAAAGAAGCACGATCCTGAGGTGTATAAAAAAATACGCAAGCTCGAAACAGAAGAACAAGAACAACATATCTTACAGATAGGTATGGCTGTGGAGTCTGCTGTTGTCGAATTTTTTGAAAAGAGATATGGCAAGAAAGCTCTTGATCTAATGCCTGGACTTCAAGCACCAGTTCAGCAAGACGCTGATGATCCTGAAGACGAAGATTATTACCTAACTGATACTAGCTTTGATCCTGAAAAGCTAATGCAAAACACGCTGCAAGCTATCAAGAATGAAGAAGCTATCTTATATCAACCTACATTCATCATAGATAATTGTTTGGTTAGATGAGATGTGATGGTACACAATGATGATGGAACATATACATTATGTGAGATCAAAGCAAAGACCTCTGTGAGAAAGAATGTCACTGATGATTGAGAGAAGAAAGCTATATGAGAAATTAACAAAGATCTGATAGATGATATGAGTTTTCAGAAACGAGTTATCAATAGAGTCTTAGAACAAGAATGACTACCTTTTATTGAGAAGATAGAACTACGACATCTAAACAAATCTTATATCAAAGATGGAGAACTATCATTAAATCTTTTGCTCACTAACCAAGAAGCTGATAAGCAAAGGACTATCAGTGTCTATCAAAGAAAGAAGCAAACAGAGAAAGTAATTGATGATACATTGCTTACTTGAGTAGAGATAGATCCAATAGTGCAACAAATGAAGAAGACTCTCGTGATGTCTGAAGAAGAGTTCAACAAACTCTCTCCACGATCAGGAACAAAATTTTTGGAATACTTTGGTCAAGCTAGGACAGATGTATATGGGACAGTGATGTGAAGTGGTATCCATCATAGTAATGCTTCACTAATACAAGACTTGTACTACGAGTGAACTCACAAAATTACAGAACTTTCTGATGACGAGGTAGATATGTTTAATAATAATGAACAGAGATTTATCTCACTGTATCTTGAAGCAAAGGAAAAGAAATGACCAGTGTTAGATTACTCACAGATCGAAAAAGAATTTGCAGGATTCCAATATCCTATCTGCTTCTATGACTATGAGTCGGTGTCTTTGCCTATACCATTTATGGATAAGACATTTCCGTATCAGCAAGTAGTTGTTCAATACTCATTACATAAGCTATACAAGGACTGAACTATGAAACACTATTGATGAGTCTTTGTAAAAGAATGAGAAAAAAATGTCGAGCAAATCGAATTGCCTGATAATGAGTATAAGGTTTGATTTGAGTCTGAGAAAGTAGTGACAGGACAATACTCAGATTTGCTTGAGGAATTTCTAAAAGATATCTGAGATGATATAGATAGATCTACATTTGTAGTGCGACACAAAGGATTTGAGAATACAAGAAACAAAGAGATAGCTGAACTCTTCCCACATCTATCTGATTACTTGAAGATCAATGACGCAACATATGACCTTAGAGATATTTTCTCTAAGCTATACTATTTTGACAACTGATTTAAGGGATCCTCATCGATAAAGAAAGTATTGCCTGTTCTTGTTCCTAGTATGAACTATGCAGATATATTAGATGAAGTAGTGAACTGATGAGTGGCTATGGTAAGACTCAAGGAAATGATTGAATGAGCTATCGAAGATAGAGAGGATATGACAGTTAAGCTACTGAGATATTGTGGGCTGGATAGTCTGGCTATGGTTAGGATTTATGAGGAAATCTTGAGGAGTATTTGACAATAAATAAAATAGAACAACTTAGGCTAGTCTTGACGGTGAAGCGTTTGTGCGTACAGGGATCAAAAAACTTCACGTCCGCAAGAGATTTTTTTGAAGATATGTTTTTATATGATAAATAAACCTATCCAGTCAGCTCCACATGACCATATCCCATAGCTCTCAACTCTACATATATTGGATAGTATCTAGCATATATTATCTCTGGATTCATTGTCCTAAATTCTATATCTTTCCTATCATCTCACAACAGTAATTCCACCTGTTGGGTGATATCTGACATTCTTGGCATCCTGGACATGATATTCATATCACTCATACCAGGAAAAAATCTCCAAAAATTACGCAAGAAACTCATTCGTTTCTTTTCTTTGGTGAGCTTATCCTTATGTGTCTCCAAAAATATATCAATCGTATGTGAACTAGCGTGTGTCATAAATTCTATTTTTTCAAGTTGAGTAGAGTTGTCAATCAGGTGTATATACTGTTTCGTTTTGAAAATATTAGAAATCTCTGAGCGTATATCATCTGATACATACTTTCACTTGTCTGATCAAGATTGTTGGGTAAGTAGTGATTCTATCATACTATATAATACACATTACAAGTCCTGTGTCAAAAAAACCATCCGCTCTCGGATGGTTTTTTTGGAATTCGTGATATGTGATAGGCGGAGCAATTATCTACCTATTTGCTCTATGTCTCAGTATCTCAGGACATTATTTCAACTTAGAGTGATATAATTTCAATCAATACTTATAATTTCTCACTCTATCTTGTCTCAATTATTTAAAATGAATTTTCATATTTCATTATTACGGTACATCATCTTCAACATAGATCGCTTTATATTGTCCAAGTACTCATCTTCTACATCAAAAATTAATTCATCTTGAAGCTCACGAACCTCTTTTTTGTTATCTAAAATCTCTTCTAGAGATTCTTCTGATTTCTTCACAACAAAATCTTTATTTCAAACAATTTTTGATAGAAAAGATTTTAGCTTATCAAGCATTAAATAGAGTAAATTTACGCAGCTATAGCTTCTTGTTTTTCTGCAGCTACAGATGCCATCACATCAGCGTACCCACCTTTGTACATAAAATGTCATTCTCCTATATCGTCCATCTCACCGTTTACGAGTTTTTCAAACAAGTCTATTGTGTCATCTAGGTCAGCAAATACACCTGGTGTCCCAGTAAACTGTTCTGCTACATGGAATGGCTGAGAAAATGCTTTTTCTATCTTTCTCGCTCTAAATACAGAGAGCTTGTCTTCGTGAGAGAGTTCTTCCATACCTAGGATGGCGATGATATCTTGGAGTTCTTTGTATCTCTGGAGGATTTCTTGAGTCTTTTTGGCTACTGTATAGTGTCTATCTCACAGTACTTCAGCATTGAGTACGGTAGAGGTACTATCTAGTGGATCCACAGCAGGGTAGATACCTTTGGCTGCGATCTCTCTGGCGAGTACGATCGTACTATCTAGATGGGCAAATGTATTGGCTGGAGCAGGATCAGTCAGATCATCCGCAGGCACATACACTGCCTGAAATGATGTAATAGAACCTTTGTTGGTCGAGGTAATGCGCTCTTGGAGTGTGCCCATCTCTGAGCTCAGTGTAGGCTGATATCATACAGCAGACGGGATACGCCCGAGTAGAGCAGACACCTCAGCACCTGCCTGAGTAAATCTAAATATATTGTCAATAAAGCAGAGTACGTCTCTCCCCTCTACATCACGGAAGTACTCAGCCATAGTCAGACCAGACAGAGCTACTCTTGCTCTTGGTCCTGGTGGTTCGTTCATCTGACCAAACACCATCGCAGTCTTGTCCATCACGCCTGCCTCTAGCATCTCGTGATACAGATCGTTACCCTCACGAGTTCTCTCTCCTACACCACAAAACACTGATACACCATCATGTGCCTTCGCAATATTGTTGATCAATTCTTGTATCGTCACTGTCTTACCTACTCACGCACCACCAAATAATCACACCTTACCACCCTTGAGTACTGGAGCGAGGAGGTCTACTACCTTGATACCTGTCACCAATATCTCTGGCTTGGTACTAAGATCCACAAAATCAGGAGCCTTACGATGTATGGGTCGCTGATCTGTTCCTTTGATAGTCGGGGTATTGTCGATCGTCTCACCCAATACATTGAATATATGACCCAATACTTCAGGACCTACTGGTACCTTGATCGGTCATCCAGTCCCTTCTACCACATCTCATCTCTTGAGACCATCGGTCGCACCCATCGCTATACCTCTCACATATCCATCTTCTAGCTGTTGGAGCACTTCTACCACCACAGCATCACCGTTTGCATTGGTATTTGCGACCTTGACCGCATCATAGATACTCGGTATCTCATCACCAAATTTCATATCTATCACAATACCCCTAATCGAACTAATTGTACCTTTCATATAACGTATTTACTAATTAAAAACAATACTGTAGTATATAAGAAGCTTGAGTCTAGTTGCAACAAAAAACAACAAAAAAACCGAGAAAATCGGTTGGTATGATATTGTAACATGAGTTTGTCATCCTGAGCTTGTCTGAGGTACGAAGACATAGTCGAAGGGTGCGAGTTACGCACTCATTTTAGCTCATCGTAAGTTTGTCATCCTGAGCTTGTCTGAGGCACGAAGACATAGTCGAAGGGTGCAACTATCTTACTCATTTCAACCCATCGTGATTTCAAGATATCAACAGCTCTTTCTTGCGTCTAGATCGACCCTTGATTTGTTTTTCTCTCTGTATTGCATCCTGTATAGATCATCATTCTTCTTGATATACCAACTGCACTGGTATTCTGTTATATGTGTAGCTATTCTTATTTTCTGAATAAGTATGCTCTTGCAACCTTAGTTCTAAATTATTGGTCACTCATGTATAATAGCTTCAATCATTACATTGTACTATATATGCTCGATATGTTTTCATGATATGGTTTGTTGTAAGATTACTAATCAGCGTGAGTCGCACCCTTCGACTCCGTTGCGCTACGCTCAGGATGACAGACGCGAGCTAGGATTATTAGTCGATGTGCGTCGCATCCTTCGACTTCTCGCTACGCTCGGCTCAGGATGACAGATGCAAGTTAAGGCTGCTATCATGTGTCTTACATCTTTCAACAATCTCACAATGACGAATTTCTTTCAGATCTCTCGATAGTGCGTTAGCCACTCATGTTCCTTCCTTGACAAAGGGAGGTGGGAGGGATTTGCGATAGCCATCATGCTCTCTATTCTTTACTCTCTCCTAATAATACCCAGTATCATTCTTTTTCTCTACATAGTCAGTAACCACTTCACCAAGAGCCTCGATCAGTATATTGTATTTGTCTGGCTCGTGTGAGACTTCGTTTTCCATATAGTTGTGTCTGCCTAGTATTTTGTCTTTGTACTGAAGGAGTGTATTGCTGGTCTCAGCCGGATCAGATATATCGCGAAATATTGATATCGTATCTTCTAGCTTGATGCTGATATCACCTTTGGAGGTGATACTATCTCGGAGAGAGTCTTGTGCGTGAGAGACGGATTCGATAGAGACTCGTGAGAGCATATCTGCTTTTTGCTTCCAGAGTCCATCTCGCTGGAAGTGTATCACCCCCTTGTCGGTGATGATGAGTGTATCCAGATACTCATCAAATACAGCATACATCATCTGGATATATATCACCACGCCTAGTCCAGCCCAGATCGTTTGCAAAAACGGCTGCTGCAACAATGAAATACCATACACATACGCCAATCACAACACAACAAGAAAAAGGCAGTACTTGACTGCCGTCTCTATAAACCTCCGCATATCATGTCAGATGATATCGTATATATGATCTGTTTCGATATATTTACGGACGATTTGATCTCTCATAGACTAGATTTTTAGACAAAAGATTTTTAGAATGCAAGATTTTGTGTAGATATGTATATGTATCTCAAAATCTTATAATCTGCATATCTCAAAATCTTATTAAGCAGCTTTTTTTGCTGCCTCCATTCTTTTCTGTTTTTCCAAGAATTTTTCCATACGACCTTTTACCACGATTTTTTGTTCTTTACCTGTGTAGGTAGGATGACAGTTTGGGCAAGATTCAATCTTGATAGGTCATTCCAGAGTAGTGTTGATTGTTTGTTCATGTTCACAGATACAGATTACTTTTGTACCTTTGACATAGTTTGGGTGTAGTTCTTTCTTCATGATATATGTGTAAGTTATAAATAGCTAAGGTTATATATGTTTAGTTGTACAAAAATGATTCGTCAGCTCTAGTATAGTCAAATATCTCATCAGCTGAGAAAAATCTTTCGATTTCATTGTTTGCTTCTTCTTCGTTTTCTGATGCGTGGACGATATTGCTACTAATATTGATAGAAAAATCACCTCTGATCGTACCAGGTAGTGCCTCAGCAGGATTTGTAGCTCCTATCACGAGTCTTACGATATCTACTACATCTTTACCTTCCCAGATCTGCATCATCACAGGAGCTGATCTCATATAAGATACAATATTTGGAAAAAATGGCTTATCAGCTAGATGAGAGTAATGGTCCTTGAGGATCTCCTCGCTGAGCATGCTCATCTTACTAGCCACCAATTTCATTCCTCTTTTTTCAAATCTACTAGTTACTTCTCCTGTGAGCCCTCTCGCTACACAGTCAGGTTTCAATATGATTAATGTCTTTTGCATTATCTTGTATGGTTATATCAATAAAAGTGATTGTGCATATATACTGATGTTAGAGGTGTTTGCAAGCTAGTTTTACTCATAATACATATCCAAATTTCTCAATATATGGCGATAAAATGTTCATTCTATGGCTTCACTCATAGTCCCATATCGGTAGTCAGTTGTTGTAGCAATTTTATAGTCTAGTAATTGTTTGAGCTTTTCTTTTTCTAAAATAGGTACGATTTTATCTATTAGAGCGATATTTATTTTTTCAGATCGATCGGTAACAAATTCATATCATTTATTTCAGCAGTTGTCTAGCCTTAGTGCCAATAATCCATTATCTATTTGACCATATGACATATTATCTACAATCTCTTCACTTCATTTCAAGATTGGGATCTTTTTTCAATGAAAAAAGATATCTCCATAATCGTTGACATACAAGATGTTGTTGAAACTAATATCCTCTCAGGATTGTGAAAGACAAAATGGTCTATAGATTTTAGGGCGAGATATCCCTAACATTAATTCATTTATATCAATAATATTAAATCATTGAATATTATTCACTATAGATCAGTTGTAGACTATAACACCTCAAGCATCAACATATCTTCACTCTATTATTTTAGCATCTAATATATTATCCAATCAAACATCGATTCACTGATAGTACAGCGATCAATTGCTCAAAGCATAACTTAATTCGTCGCCCAAATTATCTAATATTACTAAATCTTCAGCTGATGCTCAATCTAGTTTTTTAAATTTTCAGTCATTGGGATAATACACACCATTTTTGTCCTTGGCATACATACTGGTAGCTCGTCAACCATAAATATATATAGCTTCTATCTCTTCAAAGGTATTCTGATCAATTCACTCAATCGGAGTATTGTTTCGATAGATCTGTCAGTCATTCATTTTTAGTTCACCAAACACACCACCCACACTCAACAATCCAATCGCTATTAATAATAATTTTTTCATATAAAATACACAGAAAGTAAATACCTTCACATTACATGTACATCTCAGCAATTCAAGTCGACTTCCCCGACAACTTTTGTATCTTCTCTACATGAATATACAAGATCTACCTCATCTTCCTGCTTCTCCTGGCGTGTACCAGTTTTTTGCCAAGAGCGGCAAGATACTGTATATAGGCAAGGCCAAGAATCTGTCCAAGAGAGTTAGGCAGTATTTTAGTCCTGGGAGTGTGTGGAAGATAGATATGGTGCATCAGGCACATCTTGTGGAGTATATACAGACCAGGACAGAGGAAGAGGCACTCCTACTAGAGGAGTCTCTCATCAAGCAATATCTCCCCGAGTACAATAGACTCCTCAAGCACAACTCCAACTATGTCTGGATCAAATACACCAATGAAGAGTTTCCTCAGGTAATGGTGGTGAGAAAAAGAAAGACTGATGGTGCGACCTATATATGACCCAAACAAAGATCCAAAAGGCTATATCAAGCGATGAAGTATCTTAGGAGAGTGTTTAAGCACAGGACGATGCCTACGACACAGTTTCGCAAGTGAGTGCTTGATATGGATTTTCATCTATGACTGGATGAGTGACGATCTGTGATAGCCAAACTAGATACACAATCCAAAAGTACCGATCGACGCGTAGTAGCTGACAAGCACGGTATAGATAGCTCGCTCACGACAGCTCAGCGATCAGAGATATATCAAGGTAGATTGGATCTGTTGCAGCAATTTTTAGAATGAAAGACAGCGATGCTCCTGTCGCAGATAGAGCAGGAGATAGCGACTCATGCCGAGTCGGGAAATTTTGAGCGATGTGCACAGCTCAGAGACGTATATCAGCATATCCAGCTCCGAGATGAGAGATACCAGTCAGTCGTCCTGACTAAACCACGAACTGGCAAGGTCTGTTGGATCACCACACTCCAAAACTTCTACGTCGTGATCATCGTGGTATTTGCTGATGGCAAGATAGTGGATGTCATCAGAGAAAAAACAAGCACCTGAGACAAAGATCTAACTCAGCTCCAGTTGGAATTAGAAGCCGAATTTGAATTAAAGCGCTACCAATGACCAATAACCAATAACCACTTAGTAACTTCTACTGGCTATATCCGCCTCCCCAAAACCGACAAGACAGCACTCTCCTCGCTACACCAAAAATTTTTGGATTCTTATATTACGAGTCAGGTGTTTGACAAGGAAAGCATGATGAATGATATGCTCGCTACGCTCCAGGAGAGATATCAGCTCAGGCAGATACCCTACCATATGGAGTGTATCGATATCTCGCATATGTCTGGCGATCGAGCATCTGGCGGACTCTCCTGCATGATCAATGGTCTTCCCTCCAAAAAATGATACCGTCAGTACAAAATACGTGAGGCGACATGAGGCGATGACTACGCAGCACTCACCGAGGTCATCGTGAGGAGATTTGGACTAAAAAAAACTAAAGAAATCAAAAATACCAACAAATCGTGACAATCAAACCAGCAGGTCTCCCCTAATAAGGGGGATGGGGGTATTGAGTGACTCGATCTCCCAGATCTCTTTATCCTCGATGGTGGCAAGGGCCAGCTCGGCATACTCCGTGATATCATAGCTCAGTATCCAGTGTTAGAGCAGATCATGCAGCATACGCACTTCGTAGCCCTAGGCAAGGGTGATGCTAGGACCAAAAAATGAAGACAGGCTGGAGCAGTCGAGGAGATATACTGGTATGACCAACATATGGAGATCCTCTCGCACAAGCTCATCTATGACCAGACAGATCGTATCCTCACGCAGCTCAGAGACGAGGCACATAGATTTGCCAATAGATATAGGAAGAAGCAGATGAGTGATGAGGTAAAATAAGCTCAAACTTGATTTTCACCCAAAACCCACTATATATAGTGTAATGGAGAAATTTCTAGACATACTCTGGTATGTGATGTACTACACGAGAAACATCTTGCTCACCATCTGATGGGTCGTGAGTTTTTTGATTTTTGTAGTTTTGATATCCGGTTCGGTATATTATTTTGTCAAACCAGACTTGCCGCCACAGGAGATATGGGAGCTGAGCAAAGAGTTTTTTCCGTCTCAAGTAGAAAAGATATGAAATAATGAGCGTATAACTCAAGTGCTGGAATATATAGAGATAGATCCCAAATATGTACCATCATACGCACAAGAAGAGGTCTCACAAGATGAGAGTGGAGATGTGACGGGATTGTGAGAGTATGACGCTGAGCATCTTGCGCCCGCATTGGAAGACATCGGTTTTATTGCTTCTCCCCAATAAATGAGAATACTCTCAAATTTTGATACGAGATTTGATGATGATTGTGTGGATGAAGCTTGTGCCGAATACGGCAAAGGCAATATTTCATTTATTCGTAGAGACAAAATATATATTATATTCAAAATAGTATTACCAACAATTGGCTGGCTTAGCATTTCATTGGTATTGGTGATACTGGCATATGGTAGTGGTCTAGGCAGAGCATTATGATACTTTTTTCAGGTGTTTATACGACTTATTGTGTGTATCACATGATTGTATCTACTAGTCAAAGTCACTATCAAGCTCATAGATTTTTATATGGATTTTACTATCATCACACCTAGGCAAATCACCTCATATGACCAGTCAGGTTTGTTTTCGAGAAACACTAGATCGCTAGATATCGACAAGATCAAATCAGTACGTGTATACGAACAATGAATCATAAGAAGCTTGTTTAACTATGGAACAATAGTGTTTTTTTCTGAATGAGATGATCAGAGTGGTGATATCACACTCAATTATATATCCAATCCCACCAAGGTAGCCAAAAGACTAGAAGAAATACTGCAAACATGAAACGAAATAGTCAATAAGAATAAGTAACTGTAAAGATGTTTAACCATATCGTACTTGATTTGCACAGTTTAATAGAGTATAATATATGTGTAATCTTGGCAATACGTAATTTACGTCAGCAGCTGCTTGTGTCCAGCTCAATAGTCTATATCAGACAGTTCTTGCCTCGAAGACACAATACTTCTTTTATTATTATTTTATATTACCAATGGCAAACAACGCTGTAAACGAAGCACTAAATGATGTAGTAAATCTTGAATCTGGATTTGCTGGAGATCTCATCTCTATGGCTACAGATTTTCTTCCTAGACTATGAGTTGCTATTATTGTTTGGATTTTATTTTGGTTTATCGCCAAGGCAGTAAGATCGGGTATCACCGCACTATCTACCAAGCTTTGAGTAGAAAAAATCGCGGATAAAGCAAATATCAATGACTTTTTAGGCAAGGCAAACATGAAATGAGGTCTTAGTGGTCTGATTGGTAATATCGCATACTGGATTATCTATCTATTTGGTATCAATATCTCATTCAATTCATTGGGTCTAGATGTGGTATCAGATCTTATCTCCGATCTCATAGCTTATATACCAAATCTTTTCGTAGCAGTAATTATTATGCTTGTAGGTACATTTATAGCCAAATTTGTCAAAGATCTCATTAATGGAGCAGTGGCAGCATCTAGCAGCACTCTCACTCGATGAGGCAAGGCTGGATATATAGCAGTGATGTTTTTTGCTGTAGTGACAGCTCTCAAGCAAGCTGGTATCGATATCAGCTTCCTTACAGACAATGTAAATACTATCGTGATGGGTATTATGCTTGCATTGGGTCTTGCATTTGGTCTAGGTGGACAATGAAAAGCAAAAGAGATGCTTGAAAAACGAATGTAATCAAACACATACCTATTATATCAAAGGTAACAAAAATCACCGACCTCACGAGAGATCGGTGTTTTTTTTGTAGATTGTTTTGCATCAAGTAGTGATTTTGATATCAATAAAGTATGAAAATATCCACACAAAAATACCTCACACTAGATATAGATGGTCTATCAGATGCTGGTGCAAAAAAAGCCATACAAGAGCTCACATCACTCATCCATCATCACAATAAGCTCTACTACGAACTATGAACTTCAAAGATATCTGATGGTGAGTACGATCAGTTGTTTGCATTGCTGCAGCAACTAGAATCCAGATATCCGGAATATGTCACCAAAAACTCTCCCACCCAAAAAGTGTGATGATTTGTGGTGTCAGAATGATTTGTCAAAGCAGCACATCCTGTCCCTCTCATCTCACTCTCCAATAGCTACAATGCACAAGACATCAGAGACTGGCATACACAGCTTACCAGGATAGCAGACAAAGAAGGCATACAGTCACGATCATATATCGTAGAACCCAAGCTCGATGGCTCGTCGGTAGAGATAGTCTATAGATATGGTGAGATGGTGCAGGCTATCACCAGATGAGATGGTCAGCAAGGTGAAGACATCACCACCAATGTCAAAATGCTCCGCAATTTGCCATTGCACATCGCTGGGCTAGAGAAGATAGCAGAGATTAGACTCAGAGGTGAGATATTGCTCCCACAGGCGCAATTTGATATCATCAATACCAAGCTGGCAGAGCAAGGTCAACAACTGTTTGCCAATCCTAGAAACGCGGCTGCCGGGACACTTAGACAGCTCGACTCCAATATAGTCTACGAGAGAGGTTTGGTTATTTTTGTGTATGATATACTTAGAGTAGAGAGTGAAGAATTTAGAATACAGAGCGATATAGAACAATTAGAGCGATTGGCTACGCTATGACTACCAGTATATCCACGACACAAAATATGTGAGAGTGTAGATGAGGTGGTGAGATACTGTGAAGACGAGACGCTGATACAGCATCTGGAAGACGCAAATGTAGAAATGGATGGGCTAGTGATCAAAGTCAATGAGATAGCTCCTAGAGAGATCCGAGGACAGACAGAGCATCATCCTAGATGGGCTATGGCGTTTAAATTTCCGACCAAACAAGTCGCTGCCAAGCTTCTAGATATCACCTATCAAGTATGACGCACCGGTGCTATCACACCTGTAGCTGAGCTGGATCCAGTAGCGCTATGATGAGTCACCGTGAGTAGGGCTACGTTACACAATTTTGATTATATAGCAGATCGTGATATCCGCAAAGGTGATCGAGTATGGGTACAAAGAAGCGGTGAGGTGATACCATATATCATCGGTCCTATTGAGTCTAGGCGTGATGGATCTGAGGAGGCTATAACATTGTTGCAACAATGTCCTAGCTGCGAGACTGACCTCGTACAGCTAGATGGTGAGGTGGCTCTCCTGTGTCCTAGCGACACCTGTCAGGCCAAGCTGATCCAACAGCTCCAGCATTTTGTCGCCAAAAACTCACTCAACATCAATGGTCTAGGAAACAGTATCGTAGAGCTACTCGTACAGCACGGATTGATAGATAATATACCAGATCTATATACGCTAGAGGAGAGAGTAGTCGAGCTCAGGTCTCTCCAAGGTATGTGAGACAAGAAGATAGCTACCATACTAGCAGAACTAGAGCTCACAAAAACCAAAAATCTCCGAAGATGGATTCACGGATTTGGGATCAAATATGTCGGCAAAAAAATCTCGCAAGATTTGGAAAAAGCGTATACCCAACGATTGGGTCATCGTCATCCTGAGCGTAGCGAAATGCAATGAAGCGAAGTCGAAGGATCTCATGATCAAACAGATATACTAGAGTTTTTTGCTGATAGTGAATACCTAGAGACAGTTTTTGGACTTGGCACACAGACTATACAAGCACTCTCTAAGCGAGCAAATAACGAAAAAAATCAAGATACAATATCATCGCTCATTGCACATTGAGTACTATTTTCTTCTACCACACGCACAACACCATCCAATCATCCTCAAGTATTGTGAGGTAAGAAGTTTGTGATTACGGGGAGTTTCTCTTGATATAGCAGGGATACACTCGCTGAGATAATCTCTCAGCATGGAGGAGAAGTCACCTCATCAGTATCCAAAAACACCGACTATCTCCTCTGCGGTGACAAGGCTGGCTCCAAGCTAGCAAAGGCAGAGTCACTGTGAGTCACGGTTGTATCATTAAGTGAGTTTGGACAGCTAATCTGAGAAATTATAGAACAAAAAAACTCCACGGTTGTGGAGCAAGGAGGGTTGTTTTAAAGTTTAAAATGTAAACTTTAAAATTTATGTTTTATGATTTATAACTGTCCCATCAGATCATCCAATTTCTCACCTCTTTCTGCTGCGTCTTGTTTGGTGAGTATTTCGTTATCCATATTGTCTAGGACGATATTTCGTCTATGCATACGTGCATCTCTCTGAGCTTCAATTGCTTCTTTTTCTTTTTCGTCTTCTGCGATGAGGACTTGTAGATTCATCTGTTCTTCTATGTAGATCTCATACAATCTCAATATCTGAAAACCTCGCAACTCTGAAACTTTTTTGACTACTACTTGATCACCTGACTGCACAGAGATCACAAACTCTGGCAAATCCTTGCCCTCTACTGTCTCGAGCAATCCATCGCTACTAAATGATGATGCAACCAACTCCATCAAAAACGGTCGATCAAAGTCCTCCTTGAGCTCTTCTGGCACGAGATAGTCTACAGATTTGAATTTGTTCGTATATCCCGTATACCAGTTTTGATCTTTGGCGTCACCTGAGATGGGTCAGAAGTGTTTTTCAAATTTCTCGACCACTTCTTTTTTTTCTTCGTTTTCTCTTAGGTCTGCGATAAATGTCTGAAAATTGAACAACATATGGTGGAATTAAGAAGTAAGAAGTAAGAATACACTTAACTTTTGGTAGATCTAGAATCTTTTTGCTCTAGAGCAGCAAGTCACTTACGCGCTTTGTTTATACGCTTTTTAAACATATCCACAGTAGATGCAAGCTCGTAGTCATCTACCAGTTTATCCGTCCAAGCCAATGCTTTCTTTTCAAATTTGGTAAATTGATCTTCGAGTCCCATGAGATAGATCGGGAGCTTCTCATCAGATCGCTGAGCAAAATCCGACTCCCGTGTAGCAAGCTTATCTTCTAGGACTGCAGACTCTCTGTCAAATCGCGCTATCGCCTTGTCTTTCATCTGATCTAAGTTGGTCTGCTGGAGGTCTTCTACTACAGACTTGTTAAACTCAAACAACCCATCAAAAATCACCTTCATCTTGTCTAGTGGTGACGTCGCCTTTTGGATATTTTTTTTGAACGATTTGTCTTTGTGTCGTAGAGTCACAAATTCTCCTACCACCAGAGCAGCTAGTCATCGTTTGAGTTTTTTCATAGGAGTTGGATGAGTTGGTAAAAGTATTTTGGTCATTGGTGTATGGTCATTCGTCATTGGTATATGGTAGTCGGTTTATTTTATATGGTAGCAATTTGTCATCCTGGCCTAAGTCACGCAAACACGGGAAGTGCAACGAAATAAATTGAAGCGAAATCACAGGATCTCATAATTTTGTAAGCGGAACATATACCATATACTGTAGCGTTTTTTGCATATCTTGCAAGGTAATTTGCTCTTGCATTATATAATATATAAAGTATATATGTCAAGTATCAAACACAAATAAAATGATTGCAAAATACACAATTTACCTAACCTCACAAGGTCTAGAATTTGTAAAACAAAACAGAAAAAAATGTAATGGAAAGCTTCATCTAAAAGACAAAACATTTAATTTTTTAGTAGAAATTATTGAGTTGTCTCATCTCGATGATTGCGACAAAAAAATCAATGCAGGCCAATATGATATTGGAAATAAAACAGAAGTAATACTTCTAAAAAAGTATATTAGCTCGTATGATTGCAATACTTATTAGTATGCAAAAAGAGATATCAACAAAGCGTTTAACTAATATATAGTTAGGCGTTTTTTTATACCAAAAATACTTATATATTATATGTCAATCTATAACCATTGACACATACTCTCATAGTCATACTGTACGTGATGTAACACAATTTTTGTTGTTCCCTGAGGCTTTATGTTTCAGACTTTACACTTTAAGCTGTAATTATGTGTGGTATATTTGGATACAAAGGAAAAGGAGACGCAGTAGCTATACTGACCAAATGACTACAAAGGCTAGAATATCGTGGCTATGACAGTGCGGGCGTCTGTGTGGTAAATGATGATAATGTGATGTATCGCGAAAGAGCAGTGGGGAAGGTGGCTGAGCTAAGTAGCAAGCTCCAGCAACACAAAGATCGTAGCTATACCAGAGGGATAGCCCATACTCGTTGGGCTACGCACGGTGGTGTCACAGAGTCCAATACACATCCTCATCAGTCCAATGACGGCAAGCGAACCATAGTCCACAATGGTATCGTAGAAAATTATTCCAAACTTAAGAAAGAATTGGAAAAAAAATGATATGAGTTTCACTCCGAGACAGATACCGAGGTGGTAGCAAATCTCCTGCAAGAGCACTACGATAGCAACACAGCTAACATGCTCGAGACTGCTCAAATACTCCAAAAACTTATCAGATGAGCGTATGCCTTGCTGATCATGCACTCAGATCATCCAGATGAGATGATAGCTATCAGGCTCTGATCACCGCTGGTATATGCTACCAACACTGCGTGAGAGCAGTTTTTCTCATCTGATACACAGGCGTTGGCTGGGTATGCTCAGCAGATGACCTATCTTGAGGATGGCGATCTCCTCCACATCCAGGGTGACACCTATACTATATACGCCAATGGTGAAGTCACCAAAAGAAATATTGAGGATTTTGATCAAGAGGCTCTGGAGGCGAGCAAGGGTGACTATAAGCATTTTATGCTCAAGGAGATATACGAACAGCCTGTGACTGTCAAAAGAACTATGCAGTGAAGAGTAAATTTTGATACTATGTCCTTGCATGCTGATACGTTTCATGGGATGGGCAATGAAGATTACAAAAAAATAGTGACGGTCGCGTGCGGTACCATGCATCACGTATGATGGCTATGAACCTATCGATTACAAAATCTCGCCTGAGTACCAGCCTATGCTGAGATAGGCAGCGAATACGAGAATAAACCATTTTTTGTAGATCCTAGTGTGTTGCATATGTTTTTGTCCCAGTCGGGTGAGACAGCTGACACGCTAGAAACACTCAAAATGGTAAAAGAACAATGAGGAAAGACATTAGGTATCGTCAATGTCGTGTGATCTAGCATCGCACGTGAGACAGACAATGGTCTGTATGTGAGAGCTGGTACGGAGATCGGTGTCGCATCCACCAAGGCGTTTATCACGCCCTCAGTGCTGATGCTGCTCACGTCATTGTTTCTGGGCAAGAGGAGAGGTATGCGTCTGACCAAATATCAGCAGATCATGAGAGAACTCCAGCATCTCCCAGCATATATTGAGACCGTACTCGATCAGTCAGACCATATTAGATCTATCGCTATGGATCTGATACAATACGAGGATTTTTTCTTCCTGGGGAGAGGATACCAGTACCCTATCGCAGCAGAAAACAGTCTCAAATTTAAAGAAATAACGTATCTGCACTCTGAAGCGTATGCAGCAGGAGAACTCAAACATGGGTCGCTAGCTCTCATAGACGAAAAATTCCCAACCATATACAATCTCCCACACGATGAGATGTACGAAGCTAATCTGTCCAACTTCCAGGAAATCAAGGCAAGAAAGGGGAAAATCTGTGTGATATGAGACAAAAGAGTAGAAGAAGCTGACCGACAAATCACCATACCAGAGACGATAGATGAAATCTATCCATTTCTCACTGCAGTAGCTGGACAGCTACTGGCGTATCATGTAGCAGACCTATTATGAAATGATATTGACAAACCAAGGAACTTGGCTAAAAGTGTAACTGTAAAGTAACACTTTCATCCAAAAGCAATGAATAAATTAGTGATAATAAAAGAAGATTTGTTGGATAGTATGGATTGTTTGAATATTCCAGATTTTTCTCGTACCGAAAAAAAATTGATTACAAATATTATTGAAGAAAAGTTTAAACGCTCAGCTGCTATGAGATCAAATGCTTTTGATATATCTCAAAAAGTATTAAATGTTCTCGATAGAGTGAGTAGAAGTGTAGAAGAAACCCAAATAGATCAAGTGATTTTGAATTCACTAAAAAAAGAGATAGATACCTTTAAAAGCAATTTATTTGTGTTGCCAAAATACAGTGATTTTTGGTGAGAAAAGAAGATCTACAGATGATTGCAGATGTTTGGTGCTATAAACAATAAACACAAGATGTGATATACTAGCAAAGATCGCGTTGAGTTGGAAAAAATTCTCAAAGATATAGTATTAAAAAATGAGGAAATTTTAGGAGACGAGGAATTGTTTGAGCAGTATATAACAAAACTACTCCCAAAAAAATAATTTATTTACTATACCAGAGACTATAGATAAACAAGAATAATTTATCACCAATAATACAATTCATGAACCTCAATAAACTAACCAAATTGGATACTATATACAAACAATATAATGCACTAAGAGCTGTATGTACCGATACCAAAAAAGGCTTATCTTTCGCTTTTCGCATGATGGATAGTATGATAGAAAAAGAGCCAGATAAGTACTTCAAAGAAGATCAGCTCAATTTCATCAAAGAGGAAGCTTTGATTCAACTTGGACTATTTGAGTGATATATAGATCAGCTTATAACAAAGAGTGATTTGATACATCAAGATGAAAAAATCTCCAGGATTGAATACGAAAAAGTTGCAAGTAGCAACTACCGAGAATTATTACTGGAGCGATTTTGACAATATAAATCTGACTATCCAAAAAGCGTCTTTGTCTGATTTCTTAAAAAAATAAAGCATATGCTTATTGATATTGTCGCCAAAAAACTTGAAGCTAAATCAGCGGATAGTCAAAATTACAATAAGGATGAAAGAATGTTACTACAATTATTGCTTACAGACCAGATTGAACTGTCACTACACTGAGTAAAGTCTAAAAGTTGAAAATACAAACTAAACAAAGATCAAACATTGATATATAAGTATCTAAGAAAAATAAAAGAAAAAAGCAAAAGGGAATCTTATAATGAAGAATTTAACAAGGAAATGATGTGATACATACTTACTCTCTCAGATCCATCTCAGTAAACACAATCTCATTCAATCACTTTTCAGCATAACTATCAAGAAATAATCTATTTTCCATTCACATATACTCAGGTAGTTTATCCAGATCAAATCGCTGTATATCAGTGCATTTTTCTGGTTCACCATTTATGATATCTCCAGTCCATGATGTGATCACATAGCATAGGTCAAAGTATTCCCTAGATCCACCGGGCTGATTATTTATTCTATGAAAAACATGAACAAGTTTTATATCATCAGAAGTAATTTTAATTCAAACTTCTTCTTCCAATTCATGTTGCATACTAGCACTGGCAAGTTCTCATTGATCAATATGTCCAGCCGGGAGACATCGACCGCCATCATTATATCAGGTGTTTTGTCTTTGTAGCATCAGTACTTGGTTTTTTTCGTTTATGACGATACCATAGGTGGCTCAGTAGAGATGTGGAGTGCGTGACATAGATATATAGATAAGATATAAAACATTTGTGATGAGGTTAAATTTTTACCACCCATTCTGAAAATGCGGCTTATCAGGATTTCTCCAGCGACCTCATCGGGTAAGGCCTAGAGATTCTCAGATTTCTCATATTGCTGTTCGTAATGTATCATTGGATGGATATGCTGTGCCGTGATATGCAGGCTCAAACGCTACATCAAAAGCAGTACCACGTATATGCCTAGAATTCATCGTCCAGCTCACAACAGGACCTGGTTGTGTTCTTCATTGGTCATACAGGGCTTTTTGTCTCTCTAGTGATCTTTTTCATTCTGTCACAAACAAATAATACCCCGACTCTCTCGCCAACTCCAAAAAATCCAGAGCAAGCTGTTTGGTCTCGGGAGTGAGATTGTCTAGATCTCTATCTATAGTAGTGAGCTCTATATCTACAGTAGCTGGCAGATAGGGCGTGACAGACCTGGTGCTCAGTGGCATCAGATCAGCAGCCATATCCTGCACACGATCTATAGCACTAGGCAGGCGATCTACCATCTGAGATACATAGCCTTGATGGACCATATATACTATACTACCCAGCGACAGCAGGTAGATGCTCGCATACAGTACCGTCCTTATCCCCATCCAATCCATATACATCTAAAGAAACCGCTGCTGCCTTGTCTACATCCTTGTTGTACTCCAATATCTTGTTCATACATTTTTCGTAGACTGATTGTGCTTCGTCTTGGGTAGAAAAATTGTCACAATCCAGATCCTCTCCAGTGGAGCAGTCTCACAACAGAGCTACACCATTGCTATATGTCTTCCTAGACGCATCTATACTACCCGTATCTCGCAATGTCTTAAAATCTATCTCATAACTCACTACATCCAGACCGAGCACAGCCGTCATCCCAATACCCGTCCCGAGGATAATGTTTTTTGTTCTTTTGGAAAAATCACCAAAGAAATAAGCAAGTATAAGTGCCAAAATCAAGACAGTAATAATACCTGTTCTTCGCTTTTTTCTTGTAGGAGCATTCTTAAAGTTTTGTCGTAATGGCATAGGAATAAAATAGAAACTAAAAAATATAAAGTAAAAATAGAGTAGTGTTTTGGTATAATTTTGCAATCCTAGATAAAATTTGACAAAATACAAAAATATATACATTCTCGTAAAGATTGACTGTCTTAGATAATTCGTTATATTGTTGTTTCAGTTTTTTTAACTTTTTGTATATACACTCATGGCAACAATCGTAGAAAAAGTAGAGCAGTACACAGCAAAATGCGCAGAACTAGGCATGACTCTCCCAGGATGACTACTCGCTAGAGCAGCCAAAGCTTGTGGACCAGCATTGTTTAATGCTGATGCGGAGACAGTAGCTGCAAGTGATACTACAGAACTCGAGACAGTGAGAGACAACTTCGTAATGGGCAAGCTAGGACTAGAAGACGCAGAGACAGCAATGAATATCGTCAACCAAGTAGCAGAAGAAATGACTGATTTTGGGTCACACAAGTATAGAGCAGTGTTTTATGCTAGATGTGCAGAACTCGCTGACAAAGTAGATATGCTACCAGAGGTAGAATAATTCTATATTATATGGTAAAAGAAAACCTCACTCATGTGAGGTTTTCTTAATAATTTAAGGCTTAATTAACATTTTTGGTGTCTGAAATCACTAGATAATAGCTAAGATAAGGGGATTTATCCTCTTATTTTTTGTTATGAGAAAAAAATGTCTCAGATGTGGCTTGTCTTCGTGCA
>CALHCH010000044.1 GCA_937930555.1 Candidatus Absconditabacterales bacterium
CTTACGCTCTTCAAATATTTCTTAGACTTAAGCTGATGTATTAGCGCTATAACTAATTGAAAATAACGTGTTGCAGGATATATATCTCAAGAAAATCACTTAGATGCTAATTGAGAATTATACACCTCATCCGTTTTCAATATTATGGTATTCGTAACGTTTTTTTATTATATTTATTATAAAAATGGCAAACAATTCTAACAACACATTGGGAGTTGTGGCACTCGTGCTAGCAATTCTTGCTCTTGTACTTTGATTTACAGGTAAATTTGGCAACACTGGTAGTACTGCTCCAGTAGCAGTAGCTCCAGCTGCTGCACCTGCTGCTGCTCCAGCACCTGCTGCTGCTCCAGCTCCAGCTCCAGCTCCAGCCAACATCAAAGTAGCTCAAGCTGCTTATGATACATTTCTAGAAGGAGCAACTATCAAATGAAACAAAGATGCAAAAGCAACTATTATTGAGTTTTCTGACGTAGAATGTCCGTTTTGTGCGAGACACGTAAACAACGGTACATTGGATGCAGTACAAGAAAAATACGGTGATGATGTAAATGTGATCTTTGCTCATTTCCCACTTAGTTTCCACCCATTGGCACAAAAAGCTGGTGAAGCAATTGAATGTGCAGGTAAACTAGGAGGAGATGACAAGTACTTCGAATTTAAAAAAGCATTATTTGCTGATCCAAGTGGTAAGCCAACTGTAGATGTGATCAAAACTGTAGCAACAGCAACAGGTCTCAATGCAGATGAAATGGTAACATGTCTAGATAGTAACGAATTTGCTCAAAAAGTGAAAGACGATATGGCATTTGGTCAGAGTCTAGGTGTGACTGGTACTCCAGGTAACATCGTAGTAAACAACGAAACACTAGATACGACAAAAGTATCAGGTGCGGTTCCAGCAACAGCTTTTGATGCTGCTATCGGAGCAATTGTAAACTAATCATCGCACTATAGTGCTATACTTTGGAAAACAAGATCTTAGGATCTTGTTTTCTTTTTGCAGATTTTAATTAAGATGCGTATATGATACAGGTACAAAAAACTCATTTAAGAAAACATATGAAAAGTTTGCTCTCACAGTATGGATCCCAAGTGATGCACAAAGAGTCGCAGCAAATTATCTCGTTGTTGCAACAATCTTTGAGCCGCTACAATGTCATCGCACTATATCTCGCTCAGCAGACTGAACCATATCTAGACCCACTCATAGACACTTTGATATGATCAGGTAAGATAGTACTTGTGCCTTGAATTAGTACTGTTTGATCGGTATCACCATATGTTGTACGTATATATAGTATGTGAGATGTCCGTACAGATAGTGCATATAGATATGTGAGAGGAGAGCAGCGATCTTGAGATATTGATTGTATAGTGCTCCCATGACTTGCCTTTACTCTTGATGGCACCAGACTTGGTAGGTGAGGGTGATGGTATGATCGTATGTTGGCTAGATATCCTGATACACACAAGATATGAGTATGTTTTGGGTGTCAGGTGGTGGATGAGCTACCTATAGATGAGTATGATATGTCCGTAGATGAGGTGATGACGTGAGTCTAGCTTGATTTTTGGTATTCTATTTCTACACTCGGTTGTATTGTTGCAGTATTTATCCATCGTATACCAATGCCCCCAAAAAAGAAACGAACCTTGCAGATAGATACAACTCAAGACAATCTTGTGATAGTAGAATCACCAGCCAAAGCCAAAACAATCAAGAAGTATCTTGGTCCTGGTTTTGAGGTAGTGGCGAGTATGTGACACATCAGAGACCTCCCAAAAAAGAACGCCATAGACACAACAAACAAGTACCAAACAAATTATGAAGTGTCACCTGACAAAAAAAGCATCGTCTCAGCACTAAAAAAAGCATCCAAACAGATGGGGACGATATGGTTGGCGACTGATGAAGATCGCGAATGAGAGGCTATTGCTCGACATCTATGTGAGTCGATGTGACTAGACCCCAAAACAACCAAAAGAATCGTATTTCATGAGATCACCAAAGAAGCTATACAAAAAGCAGTAGCTACACCTAGGACAGTGGATCTGGATCTCGTCAATGCCCAGCAAGCAAGAAGAGTGTTGGATCGTTTGGTATGATTTGATCTGAGCCCAGTATTGCGAAAAAAAGTCAAAACAGGACTCTCCGCAGGGCGTGTACAATCAGTGGCAGTGAGACTATTGGTAGAGCGTCATAGAGAGATTATGGCTCATGCTCAGAGCTCAGTATTCAAGACCAAATGAGTGTTTGCTACTCCAGACCAACAACAACTAAGCAGTGAGCTAGATGCTACGTTTGATACATCTGAGCAAGCTCAATGATTTCTTGCAGACTGTACTGATGCGAGATTTCAGATAGCTGATATCCAACAAAAACCAGGCAAGAGAAATCCTGGAGCGCCGTTTACTACATCTGGTTTGCAGCAGGCTGCAGCTAGTGCATTTGGGCTACCAGTAGGCAAGACTATGCAGCTAGCTCAGCGTCTGTATGAGGCAGGACATATCACCTATATGAGGACTGATAGTACCAATCTCTCCCAAACAGCACTCTGAATGATCGGTAAAGAAATCAAAAAACAGTATGGAGATCAGTATCATACTCCTAGGACTTTTGGTGCCAAAAAATCTAAATGAGCTCAGGAGGCACATGAATGTATCAGACCTACTAAGATGTCAGTGCATACAGCATGACTAGATACAGATCAACAAAAAATATATAGACTGATCTGGAGTCGTACTATGGCCTCTCAGATGTCACCTGCCACCACACTCAAGACTCAAGCAACCATCTCTATATCCACTAGATCAGAGCAGTTTGTAGCCAAAGGTGAAGTCGTGACCTTTGAGTGATTTTTGGCAGTGATGCAAAAAAGAAAAGACGATACACTACTACCTGATATCAAAGAATGAGATATACTAGATACAGAGAGTATCATATCATCACAAGTGTATAGCAAACCACCAGCAAGATATACTGAAGCAAGTCTGGTAAAAAAACTAGAAGAGCTTGGTATAGGTCGTCCATCCACCTATGCTCCTACTATCCAAACCATCCAAAAAAGGGGCTATGTCCAAAAATGAATATCAGAATGAACGCCCACCGCGCATCAAGTATATACGCTCAAGTGAGCTGACATACACTCATCCCAAGATCACAAAAAAATATGAGCTACCAAAGGTAAGCTTGTCCCTACAGATGTGGGGATAGTAGTAACTGATTTTCTCTCTGAGCACTTTGCAAATATTATGGATTATCAATTTACTGCTGATGTGGAGCAGCAGTTTGATGAGATAGCAAGTGGTTCATTGGTGCGACATGAGATGATCGATGATTTTTATGCACCGTTTCATACTCAGGTAGAGACCGTGACAGAGACTGCGGATAGAGCAAGTGGCGAAAGAGAGCTCTGAACCGATCCCGTCTCAGGCAAGATAGTGAAGGTAAGAGTCTGAAGGTATGGTCCTCTCGCTCAGATATGAGAGTCTGATGACGAAGACGTTAAGTTTGCTTCATTGAGATGAAATTTGTTTCTTGAGACTATCACGCTTGAGCAAGCATTAGAATTATTTGCTCTGCCTAGAGAATTGGGAGAACGAAATGAAAAACAGATCAAAGCGAGCATCTGAAGATTTGGTCCATATGTCCAGTGGTGATCTATCTTTGCATCACTCAAGACTGAGGATCCTTATACCATTGATTTTGATACTGCATTGGAGTTGGTCCAAGAAAAAATAGAAAAAGAAAAAGCTGCATTATTGCAAACATTTGTATACAAAGATGTGGAGTGAATTGTGAAGATGTGAAGACGATGACCGTTTATCAAATGGAAACGTAATAATATCAGACTACCAAAATGAGTGGATGGTGCAGAGATATCGTTGGATGAGATTGCTGGATATATCGAGGCTGGAGTGGACGAAAAAAAGACCAAGAAAACAAAGAAAACCAAGACAATCAAAAAGACTAAGAAGACAAAGAGGGCAACGAAAACTAAGAGAAAGACTACCGTCAAAAAGACTGCATCAAAAAAATAAATCCATATCAATTGATGGGTGGAGGTGGTGTTTTTTT